>NZ_LZJM01000064.1:0-11274 GCF_001667665.1 Mycobacterium sp. E342 | reverse complement strand
CGCGAACAACGCGCCCTGGCCCAGGTCCGCAGCCGGCCGGTGCTCGCCGAACCGTTGAGCGCACTGACGGCGCGCGCCGACGAGATCCACCGCGCCCGCTCGGCGATCCGCCGCGACATCACCCGCCTGGCCGCCGCCGAGACGGAGCGCGTCGGTCACCTCAGCGCGCGCCGTCAGTGCGCTCAACGGTTCGGCGAGCACCGGCCGGCTGCGGACCTGGGCCAGGGCGCGTTGTTCGCGAGACACCCAGTTGCGCAGGGCCTGCGCGCTTCGCCGGCGCAGGTCGTCGATCAGGCGCTGCTCGGCGGCGGTGTCGGGCACCACCTTCTTCGCCGCGTCGGTGGGGGTGGCGGCGCGCACATCGGCCACCAGGTCACACAGCGGGTTGTCGGGTTCGTGACCGACCGCGCTGATCACCGGGGTGCGGCAGGCGGCGATGGCGCGGCACAGCGTCTCGTCGGAGAACGGCAGCAGGTCCTCGACGCTGCCGCCGCCCCGGGCCACCACGATGACGTCGACCTCGACGTGGCGGTCGAGTTCGTAGAGCGCCTCGACGATCTGCGCCACCGCGTTGGGGCCCTGGACCGCGGTGTTACGCACGGCGAAGCGCACCCCGGGCCAGCGTCCGGTTGCCACGGTTGTCACATCGCGTTCGGCGGCGCTGGCCCGCCCCGTGATCAGCCCGATCATGTTGGGCAGGAAGGGGATTGGTCGCTTGAGCCGGGGGTCGAAGAGCCCTTCGGCGTCCAGCAGCCGGCGCAGCCGATCGATGCGGGCCAGCAGCTCGCCCACGCCGACGGCACGAATCTCGGACAGCCGCAACGAGAAGGTGCCCCGGCCGGTGTAGAACGACGGCTTGCCGCAGACCACCACCTGCGTGCCCTCGGTCAGCTTCACCGGCGCGTTGGCCACCAGGTCGCGCGAACAGGTCACGCTCAGCGACATGTCGGCGGCCGGGTCGCGCAACACCATGAACACCGTCTTGGAATCGGGCCGCGTGCTGATCTGGGCCAGCTGCCCCTCGACCCACACGGTGCCGAGCTTGTCGATCCAGCCGGCGACGCGAATGGCCACCGCGCGCACCGGAAACGGGTTCTCGGCGGAGTTGGGTTCGGAATGTGCGGCCGGGGTCACTTCGCGTTCGCGCGGGTGATCCTGTTGGCCAGCAGGGTCTGGAACGGAGCGCGGGCTTTGGTGGCCTGCTCGTAGGCCAGCAGGGCTTCGAGTTCGTCGACGCTCAGCGACTGCAGGCGCGCCCGCAGCTGCGCCAGCGTCAGCGTGGCGTAATCCAGCTCGGTCACCACCGACGGTTGCGGAGCCGCCGGCGCGTCCTCGGATTTCCTGCCCTGCTTCAACGGGGCCGCATCGGACGCGGCGTCGGCGAGCGAGTACAACGCGAACCGGCCCTCGGTTCGGCGATCGCCTTCGCCGGCACCGGGCTCGGTGCCGGGCGCTTCTACCGCATCGGGCAGGTCCTCGTCGAAGGTCGCCCATTCCGGCTGCTCGTCCTTCGGCGGGAAGATGCTCTCCAGGGTGCTGTCGCCCTTGATCACCAGCTCGGCCAGGTTCTGCTGAAAAACCATCACCAGGTGCGCCGCCTGACTGGCCAACGTCATCGGGTACATGAGGATGGTCTTCGGCAGCTTCAGCGTCTCCTCGACGGCGACTGTTGCCGCGCCGACCAGCAGCCGAACTCCATACGGTGCGTGAGCCATGGGACCAAGACTGCCTCAAGCGGCGGCTAACTCCAAGCGCGCCGGCGCGAGCTGGCGACCCCGTGTCCGCGGAACGTACCCTGGGTGTCATGCCGCCGACTGTCGACATGGGAATTCCCGGTGCGTCCAGCTCGGTAGCCACCGATCCAGCCCGCAAGCGAGTGCTTCTGGCCGAGCCGCGTGGCTATTGCGCGGGGGTGGACAGGGCCGTCGAGACGGTCGAACGCGCGCTGGAGAAGCACGGCGCACCGGTGTATGTGCGCCACGAGATCGTGCACAACCGGCACGTGGTGAGCACGCTGGAAAAGGCCGGCGCCGTGTTCGTCGAGGAGACCGACGAGGTGCCCGAGGGGTCCATCGTGGTGTTCTCCGCGCACGGGGTCGCGCCGACGGTGTACGCCGCGGCCGCCGCACGCAACCTGAAGACCATCGACGCCACCTGCCCGCTGGTGACCAAGGTGCACAACGAGGCCCGCCGGTTCGCCCGCAACGACTACGACATCCTGCTGATCGGGCACGAGGGCCACGAAGAGGTCATCGGGACCTCCGGGGAAGCGCCCGACCACGTGCAGCTGGTGGACGGGGTCGCCGCGGTCGACAACGTGACGGTCCGTGACGAGAACAAGGTGGTCTGGCTGTCGCAGACCACGCTGTCGGTCGACGAGACCATGGAGATCGTCGACCGGCTGCGGCAACGGTTCCCGAAGTTGCAGGACCCGCCCAGCGACGACATTTGCTATGCCACCCAGAACCGGCAGGTCGCCGTCAAGGCGATGGCCCCGGAGTGCCAGCTGGTGATCGTCGTCGGCTCGCAGAATTCGTCGAACTCGGTGCGGCTGGTCGAGGTGGCCCTGGGCGGCGGCGCAGGGGCCGCCCACCTGGTGGACTGGGCCGACGACATCGAGCCCGCCTGGTTGGACGGGGTGACCACCGTGGGCGTGACCTCCGGCGCCTCCGTCCCCGAGGTCTTGGTGCGTGGTGTCCTCGAGCGGCTCGCCGACTACGGCTTCGACGTGGTGCAGCCGGTCACCACGGCCCAGGAAACCCTGGTGTTCGCGCTGCCGCGCGAGATCCGGTCACTGCTGTAGCCGCGCTGGGCGCTCAGGCGTCGTATTCCCAGGATTCCGTCGGGGGCCGCTGGGGCCGCCCATACGTCCGTGAGCGGTTGCGGCGCTCCGGGCGCCGCTCGGCCGCCGGCTCGTCCGCCGCGCCGGCCCCCCGGTAGCGGACCTGCGAGATGGGGTGATGCGTCCCGTTGTTGCCGTTCGCGGCGGGGCGGCGGCGCCTCGGTTCATACGTCGGTTCATAGCGGTCGTAGCTGTCATACCGACCGAAGTGCTCCGAGGCCCCGGGCGGGTCGTACGGCTCATAGCCGTCGAATCGGCTGCTCCGCGGCGCGGGCCGCTCGTAGGGGCTGCGGCGGGTGCGCGGTTCCCGTCGGCCTTCCCGGGGCGATTGGCCGCGCGGATCCGAATCCGCGTCCGGCCTGGGGCGGCGCCGCGCGCGCCGGGGCGGTTCCGCGGCGTCGTAGTCCCGGGCGGTCGCCGAGCTTCTCCGGCTCGAGCGCCGTTCGCCGGGTTCGGCCCCGTCGTCCAGCGGTTCCCGGGAATGCCGGGAACGGGCTCGGGCGGAACGCGCGGCGGACCGGTCGCTGCGCGCCGTGCGGCGGGCGCGGGACGAGCTGCCGGCCCCGCGGTCGCGCCGCGCCCGGGCGGGGGCCGCGTCGTCGGCGTCCTCGGCGTCGGACCCCGGATGCCACATGTCGCGCAGTTTGGCGATGATCCCGCTGACCACGGACTTCACGTCGGCGGACTCGGCGTCGTCGGAGGTCTTCGGGTCGGCGGTCGTCCGCTGCGACATGCCGAAATACCACCTGACCAGCCCGATCAGCAGCACGACGCCGGCGGTTCCCAGCATCAGTGGGAAGCGTTCGATGAGCGGATAGCCGCAGTTGATCAGCAGGTCCTTGAGATGGCCGACTTTGGCGTCGTGGAACAACCAGTAGGCGCCGGGCACCGCGCAGAAAAGTATCAGCGGGGGCTGGATGATCGCGGTGAACAGCCCGTCCTGGCGCACCGCCAGCACCGCCGCCACGCAGCCGGCTATATAGAAGCCGGCGAAGACATGGGTCAGCTCCTTGTGGCCGGCGTCGATTCCGTAACCGATCGCGGTGGCGGTGACGGCGAGGAGCAGGGCGGCATACCACGGGATACCTGGGATATTCGGGTGGATCGAACGGTGGGATGGCTCCACCGCCGACTTCGGCCGCTGTCCTGACACATGTAGACCGTACCGGCAATGGGCCGAAAGCCCCGTAAATACCTCGTAGCGATCCCGGGCGTGCCATGGCCCTACTCGTGAGCGGCCCGCGAAAGGCCCATGGCGGCCCGCGCCGCCGCCGACCCCTAGACTTGGGTCCCTGTGAGCCTGAGCCTGGGAATCGTGGGTCTGCCCAACGTCGGTAAGTCGACTCTGTTCAACGCGCTGACCCACAACGACGTGGTGGCGGCCAACTATCCGTTCGCGACGATCGAACCGAACGAGGGCGTCGTTCCGCTGCCCGATCCGCGCCTGGACAAGCTGGCCGAGCTGTTCGGCTCCGAGCGCACCGTCCCGGCGCCGGTGACGTTCGTCGACATCGCCGGCCTGGTCAAGGGCGCGTCCGAGGGCGCGGGCCTGGGCAACAAGTTCCTGGCCCACATCCGCGAATGCGACGCCATCTGTCAGGTGGTCAGGGTGTTCTCCGACGACGACGTGACCCACGTGGCCGGTGAGGTGGATCCGAGGTCGGATATCGAGGTCGTCGAGACCGAGCTCATCCTGGCCGACCTGCAGACGCTCGAGCGTGCCCTGCCGCGGCTGGAAAAAGAGGCTCGCACCAATAAGGAACGCCGGCCGGTGTACGACGCGGCCGTCGCAGCCCAGGAGACCTTGAACGGCGGCAAGACGCTGTTCGGTGCCGGTGTGGACGCGTCGCTGCTGCGGGAGCTGAACCTGTTGACCACCAAACCGTTTCTGTACGTCTTCAACGCCGACGAGGCGGTGCTGACCGACGCGGCGCGGGTCGCCGAGCTGCGGCAGCTGGTGGCGCCGGCCGACGCGGTGTTCTTGGACGCGGCCATCGAAGCCGAGCTGAACGAGCTCGACGACGAGTCGGCGGCCGAACTGCTGGAATCGATCGGGCAGAGTGAACGCGGTCTCGACGCGCTGGCCCGCGCCGGCTTTCACACCCTCAAGCTGCAGACGTACCTGACGGCCGGCCCAAAAGAGGCGCGGGCGTGGGTGATTCACCAGGGCGACACCGCGCCGAAGGCGGCCGGGGTGATCCACACCGATTTCGAAAAGGGCTTCATCAAGGCCGAGATCGTGTCCTTTGACGACCTGGTCGCCGCCGGCTCCATGGCGGCGGCCAAGGCGGCCGGCAAGGTCCGGATGGAGGGCAAGGACTACGTCATGGCCGACGGCGACGTGGTGGAGTTCCGGTTCAACGTCTAAGGCTCGATGAGTTCTGTCGATCGCGGAGGTCCTTAATACCGTGGGAACCCTCTGTTACACCGCGACGGTCTCTCTCGACGGCTACGTTGCCGACGGCAGCGGCGACTTCCAGTGGTCGGCACCGAGCGATCCGGTGTTCGCCGCGCATGTCGACCGCATGGCTGAGGTGTCGACCGAAGTGTTAGGGCGGAAGACTTACGCGCTGATGCAGTACTGGGAGACCGATCCAGCGGACGAAGAGTGGGCCGCGGCGGAACGGGAGTTCGCCCAGCGCTGGCGAGGCATCCACAAAGTGGTGGTTTCGTCGACGCTGACGCACGAGGGGATCGAGTCGGACCGTGTCCGCCTGGTACCCGATCTGCGCTTGGCCGAATTGAAGCGGATCGTCGCGCAGGCCGAGGGCGTCGTCGAGATCTTCGGGCCCACCACCGCGGCCGCTGCGATCCGGGCTGGCCTGATCGACGAGTTCCAGTTCTTCGTGGTGCCGAAGATGGTGGGCGGAGGCCTACGTGCTCTACCTGACGGTGTGCGCCAGAATCTGATTCTCGCCGGGCATCGCCTTTTCGACGACGGCACCGTTCACCTGCGCTACCTGTCTCGCCGAGACGTTGCTCGGTGACTTAATGCGGTGGAGTTCAGGTTCAACGTATGACCTAAATCGCTAATTACCGACGCGAGAGGTCGTCCACTGGCCGGAAGTGATCCGGAAGGTCTACCAAGAAATAGCGCCGGACGAGGTCGAAGAGCATGGGCGTCGGCGGCACGACCTGTCCCGTGACATAAATAGTGTCGGCATCGACTTCTCGTAGGTTTTCCAGCCGAATAGGTAGTGCCTCGTCTGACATGAGCTCACTTACGTCCGTCGAAGGTAACCGCCCGTGAAACTCGGGCAGCCAGTTGCGGTCTTCGAAATCGAACGAGGCGAAATAGGGATTCTCGCCAGCGCCGTCGCTGTGTCCGCCAGCCAGACCGAAGCTGGTGATGACGCGAGAGGCGAAGAGGTCGGTTGAGCGCAAGAAATACCACACGATGTCGACAAAATTGAGGCACGCGTCGTGGGCTGGCGCTCCGCGGTCAGCGTGCTCTACCGAGTTTCGAATTGCTTGCAGCTGTTGGAGTGCAAGTGGTCGTACGAGTCCAAGGCGCGCAAGAATTTCGAGAAGATTTGGTTTGTCCGACTCCCATCCGAGAGTCCGGGCAAGTTGTCGGAGTTGATACAGCGCATGCAGTAGGCGCACTCTCGAATCGACTGCATTCCAGAGCTTTTGCACAATCGTGCCTCGGACTATGTCGTTTGGGGCGACTGTTTGTGATAGTTCCTCGGCTAAGTGCCAGTGCTGATATGCGCGGCGTGACGACGCAGGGTCGACGCTCCTGGCGGAGTGTCCGTCTTCCAAGAACTCATCCCAGTAGGGCCTTATCCAAACGTTCGGCGCTCTGCCTGCCACGCCGATGATTGAAGCACCGAATCAGTGAATGCACTCTAGGTCGAAGTCGTCTGGATCCACAGAACCCTCGCGACGGCTATTCGGGCGTAACTCATCACGCTAGAATTCTGTACATGACGACGCTGCCGCTCGCCGAGGTCCGCGCAAACCTCTCCAAACTCGTCGATGAGGCGGTGCGCACGCACCAACGCATCGAAGTGACTCGACAGGGGCGCCGTGCTGCGGTGATCCTGAGTGCCGAAGACTATGACTCGATCATGGAAACGCTGGCCATCCTCAGCGACTCGGATTTGATGCGCGAGGTTCGAGCGGCTGAGCAGGATGACGAGATCTTCACGCTGGACGAAGTGACCGAGGAGATGCGCGCCACCGGCCGGCTCCCACGTTGAGCTACCGAATTGAACTGACCGCAGCTGCGAAACGGGCGCTCACCGAATCGCTCCCCGAATCCGTCGCCGTCGCGTGTTGGGAATTCATCCGAGGACCGCTAGCCGAAAATCCCTACCGCGTTGGTAAGCCACTTCGTGGTCAGCTTGAGGGTCGGTATTCGGCTCGGCGCGGCGAGTTCCGAGTCATATATCGGGTTTTCGAGGACCACGTGGTCGTCAGAATCATCCACATCGCACACCGGCGTGACGTTTATCGCTGACGCGATCTGGTGGAGTTCCGCTTCACCGTCTAGAGCGAAGCCGCAGCTCGTTAGGCGGTTGAGGAACTGTCCGCGGTGAAGACGTCGATCGGCCGTCCGAGCGTCAACATCACCAGCGGGATTTGGCGGCTGGTCGACTGCTGATACGTGATGTACGGCGGGTACAGGTGCGCCATGTATGCCCAGACTTGATGGCGCTCTTCGCCTTCGGGTTCCCGCCACGTCGCCTCGAATGCTTGGGTTGCGATCTGCACGCCGATCGTGTCGCTCTCCAGGAGATTCAGATACCACCCGGGATGCGCATCGGCGCCCCCCTTTGACGCGACGATCACGACCTCGCCACCGAAATTGCCGTAGATCAATGGCCTGACATATACCTTCCCCGACTTCCGGCCCACGCACCTGATCAGGCAATGCGTCGTCATCTCGCGGCCACCGACCGCACTCACATCCATGATGTGGCCCCGTGCGCCACCGGAGGCCAGGTAGGTGTCGAGGTGCTCGCTGATCCAGCTGCCTCGCGTCGCTCGGATCGCTGCGGCATCGGCATCGGCCATGATTTCTCCTGAACTTCGACAGGCGAAGGTGACTGGACTGAACCTGCGTCGCCGACTTTGGGGGTCAGGCGGCCAGGCTGATACATGTAACCACGCACCCACCCAGTTGGTTGGGGCGGCCGCCGACGGGATCCGGCGGAGTTCCGGTTCGACAGGGTGTCGGGCGGCCGTTCTGCATCTGCGACGATGAAGTTGACGAATGGGTGGCCGATCCCGAGGGCGTCGGAGGCAAATCATGGATGATTACACCGAGCCGCATTGGGGCGCAGCGGCGCTCGTGGTGATTGACCTCCAACGGGATTTCCTCGATGAGGGTGCCTCTCCCGTGCCCGGCACGTCATCCGTCGTTCCGAATGTCATAGAGCTGGCCCGAGCTTTTCGGTCGGCGGGGCGGCCCATCGTTCACGTTGTCCGTCTCTATGAGCCGGGCGGATCAGACGTGGACCTTCCTCGACGTCGAGCCGTGGAGGAAGGTGCCCGGCTCGCCGTGCCGGGTTCGAGCGGCGCTGAGCCGGCCGATGGGGTCCTGCCACCTGCGGTTTCTCTCGACTCGGCGCTTCTCGCCGAGGGACGCCTACAGCACGTCGGGAGCAGAGAGGTGATCCTGTTCAAGCCTCGCTGGAGCGCATTTCATCGCACTCAGCTCGAGCAGTGGCTGCACGGGGAGGGCTGCGACACGGTGCTCGTCGCCGGGTGCAACCTACCGAACTGCCCGCGCGCGACATTGTTCGATGCCAGCGAGCGAGACTTTCGAACAGTACTTGCCACCGATGCGGTGTCGCAGACCAGCGATGAGAGGCTTGCCGATCTCGCCCGTATCGGGGTGCGGCTCTACAGTACGGCGCGCGTAGTCGCCGCACTCTCGGCTGTGAACAGATGATAGGACCTCATGGGCACGGATGGTTCCGTTCGCCGGTGAAGTTCAGCTTCAACGTGGCTGGTCGGCAGATACGGGAGAAAGCCTGATGCGGTGGCGGGGTGTGTGTCACGTCGAGTTCGCCGTGCTCGACTACGACGACTCGATCGCCTTCTACGACGCGTTGTTCGGCTGGCTCGGGTACAGCAGCTTTTCGTCGCTCAACATGGAATACGAGTCGACGTATTACATGACGCGGCATGTGAACCCGCACAGCTACATCGGTATCCAGCCCGCCCGCACCGGGGCGAAGCTTTCCCACCACGACCAAGCGGTCGGCATCAACCACATCGCGCTGTGGGCGCGGAGCCGGGGCGAGGTCGACCGCTTCCATCGCGGATTCCTGCTCGACCGAGGCGTGCCCGTTACCGATGAGCCGAAAGAGTATCCGCAGTACTGGCCCGGCTACTACGCAGTGTTCTTCGACGACCCGATCAACGGCATTCACTGGGAGCTGGCGTGGATACCGAAAATCCCGACTCCGCGGCAAGTCTGGTCGTTCTATCGCGCGATCCGCGCCCTCACCAAGAGCCGGCCGGACCTGGCCAACACGGTCCCGGGCGTCGCCTGGCAGGCAAGGCGGACCCTGCCCGCCCGATATGATCGGATGCCATGAACTGGTCCCCCCGGTCTACGAAGATCATTGTGGGTTGCGCGTTGGCGTTGTCCGCCTTCGGGTTGACGGGGGGAATCGGCCACGCGGCGCCGGCGCCGGCCTCTCATTGGTGCCCGGGCAATCCCTGGGACCCGAGCTGGGGCAACGTCTACAACTGGGACTGGAACCAGTGCCACGACTGGCAAGGTCACGCGGGGCAGAGCTTCCCGGCGGGCGCCGGGCCGTGGGGCCCCCCGCCGGCATGGGCGCCGCCGCCGCCACCCCCGCCGACGTGGGCGCCCGGGGCTCAGCTGATGTGGAACCCGACCGGCGCCGGCAACTGGGGCTTCTGGAACCACGGAATCTGGACCCCGGTCTAAAGCCAGCACGAAAGGGCCACCTCCTTGTCGGAGGTGCTCCGTAGCATGCCCTCGTCGCACAAGCGTGCACGCCACGGCAGTCAGGAGGGCGCCATGAACTTCGTTTCCACCCGCATCATCACCGCCGACGTCAGCCGGCTCGTCGATTTCTATGAGACGGTCACCGAGGTTCCCGCGGTATGGGCCAACGAGCTTTTCGCCGAGATTCCGACGTCGGCGGGCACGCTGGCCATCGGCAGCGACAAGACGGTGCCGCTGTTCGCGGCCGGATCCGCCGAACCCGCGGCCAACCGCAGCGTGATCGTCGAGTTCATGGTGGACGACGTCGACGCGGAATACGACCGGCTGCACCGGCGCGTCCCGGAGGTCGTCACGGCGCCGACCACCATGCCGTGGGGCAACCGGGCAGTGCTGCTACGCGATCCGGATGGAAACCTCGTCAACCTGTTCACTCCCGTCACGGCCGAGGCGCGTGCGAAGTTCGGAGTATGACTGCGGCACAAGGGGTTTCGACCCCGGTAAACGGCACTCGGTCAGGTGACGGCGGCCCGGGCGGTAAACGGCGAGTAGTCACCGGTGCGCGGTGGCCCGCCCGGCGTTAAGGTTGTCTGTGGTCACCGACGACTGCCCGGACACACCGGAAGAACTCGAACGCCGGGCCGCCGCGCTCGATGAGCGCGAGGAGGGGCTCGAAGACCGCGAGGCCGAGGTCAGAAGGCGCGAGTGGCTGGCGGGAAGACGAGATCGGGTCGCCGACCAGCGCGACCGAATCGCGGACGACCGCGAGCGGGCGGCGGATGAGCGCGAGCGGGTGGCGGATGAGCGCGAGGGCACGGCCGCAGAGCGCGAGCGTGAGCGATTGGGCCGCGAATCCGACCGAGCGACCCGCGGGGAAGCCCGTGTCAAGCGAGACCAGGCCAGCATCGACCGGGAGACGGCGGAAACCGAGCGCGGGCTCGACTACAACTGAGTGCAATCGTTTGCTGGTAGCGGGCCCAAGGCGCCGCGCCGCATTTGCTGAAGTGCGGCGAAGGCCATTATCTTGTTTGCGAATGAGCTGCGCCACAATTTTTGGTGAACAATAACTGTCATTGCTAGCGTCGCCGGCCATGGTAGTTCTTGCAACATTGATGTCATTGATCAATCAGGTCTCCGGGACGCCCTATATTCCGGGTGGAGATTCTCCCGCCGGGACGGATTGCTCGGGCCTCGTTTCGTGGGTTGCCAACGCGGCGTCCGACAGGCCGGTCTTCGGAAACCGGTTCAACACCGGGAATGAAGAGGCGGCCTTGTTGGCGCGCGGGTTTCAATACGGAACCGCCCCCAATGCCCTCGTGATCGGGTGGAACGGCGGCCACACGGCCGCGACGCTGCCCGACGGGACGCCGGTGTCCAGTGGTGAGCGCGGTGGCGTGCACGTCGGGGGCGCGGGCGCCTACCAGGCCGGCTTCACCCACCACATGTTCCTGCCGATGCCACCGGATGGCGAGGGTGCTCTGCCCCCGCCCCCGACGTGCCG
>NZ_LZJM01000063.1:0-4705 GCF_001667665.1 Mycobacterium sp. E342 | reverse complement strand
CTCACCCACCCGAAACACCGTCGCACGCAACGGAATCTCCACCGCCAGGTCAAACGAATGGCGCGCCACCGCCTCGATGGCCCCCTCCAGCCGGCTCGCCGGCCAGCCGCCGGCATCGACGACGTCGCACTTGACGCGCGCCTGTTCCGGCGGCAGCACGATCTGTTGGGGGGTTCCCTGGGGCGCGACGAAGATCGTGCGCAGGCTTTCGTGGCGGCCCACCACGTCGTTCAGCGCGGCGCGCAACGCGTCGGTATCCAGCGGTCCAGCCAGCCGCAGCGCGGCCGCCATGTTGTAGACGGGCGACGGCCCGTGCAGTTGGTCGAGGAACCACAATCGGGACTGGGCGAACGACAACGGCACCGTCGCCGGCCGCTTGCCGGCCACCAGCGGCGAGAGGGCGCCACGACCCAGCCCCATGCGGGGGGCGAGCTGAGCGACCGTGGGCGCCTCGAACAGCGCTCGCACCGAAAGAGCGCTGTCGAAGCCGCTATTGATGGCCGCGATCGCCCGCATCGCCGAAAGCGAGTCACCGCCGAGCTCGAAGAAGGAGTCGTCGACCCCGACCCGCTCGAGACCCAGGACTTGGGCGTAGATGCCGGCCAGGATCTCCTCGACCGCGCTGGCCGGGCGGCGGTAGTGATCGGCGTCGGTGTATTCGGGTGTGGGCAGGGCGCGGGTGTCGAGTTTGCCGTTGACGGTGATGGGCAGGGTGTCGAGTGTGACGAGGGCGGCTGGGACCATGTAGCCGGGCAGCCGCTCGGCCAGCGCGGCGCGCAGCGCGGCGGGCTCGGCGGTGCCGGTGAGGTAGCCGACCAGGCGCTTGTCGCCGGGGCGGTCCTCACGCACCACCACCACCGCATCCTCGACACCGTCGAGGGCGGCCAGCGCCGAGCGGATTTCGCCGACCTCGATGCGATAGCCGCGGATCTTGACCTGCTCATCGGCACGCCCCACATAGCGCAGCTGCCCATCCGGGCCCCAGGACACCAAATCCCCGCTGCGGTACATCCGCTGCCCCGGCGCGCCGAACGGGCACGCCACGAACCGCGAGGCGGTCAACCCCGCCCGGCGCACATACCCTAAGCCCACCCCGCGACCGGCCACATACAGCTCACCGACCACCCCGACCGGCACCGGGCGCAACCAGCCGTCCAGCACGAACAACGCCGCCCCCGGCACCGCCGACCCGATCGGCGGCGCACCCGACTCCGCTGCCAGCGGCAGGCTCATCGAGGCGAACATCGCGGTTTCGGTCGGGCCGTAGACGTTGGTCATCGCCCGCCCCGGCGCCCAACGGTCCACCACCTCGGCCGGCACCGGCTCGGCCCCGATCACCAGTGCCACGCCCTCCAAACCCTGCGGCGAGAGCATCCGCACCGCCGCCGGAGTCTGACTCAAGACGGTGACCTTCTCGGCGACCAGCAGGGCGTGGAAGTCCCTGGGCGAGCGGGCCACCGCCTCAGACACCACCACCAGCCGCCCACCATGCAGCAGCGCACCCCAGATCTCCCACACCGAGAAATCGAAGGCATACGAATGGAACTGGGTCCACACCTGATCCGGTACCAACGCCACACCCACCGCCGGCGCGTCGAACAACCGCGTCACATTCGCGTGGCTGACCGCCACCCCCTTGGGCACCCCCGTGGTCCCCGACGTGAAAATAATGTGCGCCACATCATCCGGATCGGGCGCCGGGAGTGCCGTGGCGGGCAGGCGATGCAACACCGGATCGTGCACGTCGACGATCGCCACGCCGCAACCATCCAGCCGCTCCGCCAATTCGGTGGTGGTCACCGCCGCGACCGGCGCGGTGTCGGTGAGCATGAGCTCGATGCGCGCCCCCGGCAACGCCGGATCGATGGGCAGATACGCCGCCCTCGACTTGAGCACACCCAGGATCGCCACAATCGCCTCGGCCGACCGCGACAACAACACCGCCACCGCCTCACCGGGACCCGCACCCCGGCCAATCAACGCGTGCGCCAACCGGTTCGACGCCTCATCCAGCTCCCGATACGTCACCGACCGACCCTCAAACGTCACCGCCGGTGCCTCAGGCGTGCGCGCCACCTGCCCGGCGAACAACACCGGAATCGACGCCGGCGTCCACGCCCGCGCCAGCACCTCGTCGTTGCCGAGCGCACGCAACCGGGCATGCTCGGCCTCGTCGAGGACATCGACGTCCGAGAGGACCTTGGTGGCGTCGGTCGTCAACGAGACCAACACGCGTTGTAACCGGTCGATCAGGGTCGCGACGGTTCCGGCGTCGAACACATCGGTGCGGAACTCCACCGCCCCGCCGATGCCGGCGGGTTGTCCGTCGTCGGTCCAGCGCTCGGCCAACGAAAACACCAGATCCATACGCGCCGTGTGCATGTCGAGCGGCAGCGAAGTCACGCGGAGATCGCCCAGGACCAATTCCGCGCGGCCGGCGTTCTGCCAGGTCAACATGACCTGCACCAGCGGATGGTGGGTGAGGCTGCGGGCGGGGTTGAGCCGTTCCACGAGCGCCTCGAACGGCACGTCCTGATGCTCGTACGCGGCGAGGCTGCGCTGCCGCACTTGAGCCAACACCTCTGCGAGAGTGGGGTTTCCGGCCAGGTCAACCCGGAGCACCAGGGTGTTGACGAAAAAGCCCACCAGTTCTTCCAGCGCCGGGTCCCGCCGCCCGGCGATCGGAAAGCCCACCGTCACATCCGAAGTCGCGCCGACTTTCGTCAGCAACACAGCCAGGGCGGCCTGCAGCACCATGAAGCTCGTCGCGTTGTGCTCGCGAGCGACCTCGCGCACGCGCTGCTGCAGCTCCGCGGGCCACTCCACGGCCACGCTGGAGCCTCGATGGTCGGCCACCGGCGGGTAGGGCCGGTCCGTGGGCAGCGCGAGCCGCTCCGGCAGGTCGGCCAAGGCCTGTTGCCAGTACCGCAGCTGCCCGGCGATCGGGCTGGCGGGGTCGTCCAGTGCACCCAGGCAGGCCTGCTGCCACAGCGTGTAATCGACATACTGCACCGTCAGCGGCGCCCACGCCGGCGCCTCGCCCGCGCACCGGCTGGCGTAGGCCACCCCGAGATCGCGCACCAGCGGGGTCAGTGACGACCCGTCTGCGGCGATGTGGTGGACGACCGCCACCAACACGTGCCGGTCCGGTGTGATTCGGAACAGCCAGGCGCGCATGGGAATTTCGGCGGCCAGATCGAAGGTGTGGCGGGCAGCGGTCTCGATGGCCTCGTCGAGGCGGCCCGCCGACCACTCGGCGGCGTCCACTACCCGCCAGCCGAAGTCGGCGCGCTCGGCGGGGACGACCACCTGCCGGGGTGTTCCCTGCGGTGCGGCAAACACCGTGCGCAGGCTCTCGTGCCGGGCCACCACGTCACCCAGCGCCGCCCCGAGCGCCTCGACGTCCAGTGCTCCGTCCAGCTGCATCGCCGCGGCCAGGTTGTAAACCGGCGACGGTCCCTGCAACTGATCGGTGAACCACAGGCGGGATTGGGCGAACGACAACGGCACCACCGCCGGCCGCGCACCGGGCACGATCCGGGCGGGCCGGCCCTCGCCCGCACCGAGACGCTGAGCCAACTCCCGGATCGTGGGCGCCTCGAACAACGTTCGCACTTGGAGGTGGGCGTCCAGTCCGGTGGTGACCGCCGCGACCAAACGCATGGCCGACAATGAATCCCCGCCGAGGTCGAAGAAGGACTCCTCGACCCCGACCTGCTGCAGCCCCAAGACGCGGGCGTAGATGCCGGCGAGGATTTCCTCCACCGGAGTGCCCGGGGGCCGGTATTCGCCGCTTTCCTGGTAGTCGGGTGCGGGCAGGGCGCGGGTGTCGAGTTTGCCGTTGACCGTCAACGGGATTGCGTCCACGGCCACGACGGCGGCCGGGACCATGTAGTTGGGCAGCCGGTCGGCGAGCCGGGTGCGGATCTCGGTCGGGTCGGCGGCGCCGGTGATGTAGGCGATGAGGCGCTTGTCGCCGGGATGGTCCTCGCGGACGACTACCGCCGCCTGCTCGACGCCATCCAAACCGGTTAGTGCCGTGCGGATTTCGCCGAGTTCGATGCGGTAGCCGCGGATCTTGACCTGCTCGTCGGCCCGCCCGAGGTACTGCAGCTGCCCGTCGACGCCCCAGCGCACCAGGTCCCCGGTGCGGTACATCCGTTGTCCCGGCGCCCCGAACGGGCACGCCACGAACCGCGACGCGGTCAGCCCCGCCCGGCCCACATATCCGTACGCCACGCCATCGCCGGCCACATACAATTCGCCCATCACGCCGCCGGGCACTGGGTTGAGCCACCCGTCCAGCACGAAGAAGCCCAGGTGCGCCAGCGGCACGCCGATGGGGCTGACGCCGGTGGCGACGTCGCCGTCGGTGATCTTGCGGAACGAGGCGTGCACCGTGGTCTCGGTGATGCCATACATGTTGATCAGCCGCGGCACCCCCGGCCGGTGGTGCAACCATCCGCCGAGCCGCTGCGGTTCCAGTGCCTCGCCGCCGAACACCACGGTCCGCAGCTTCAGCCGTCGGCCCAGCCCGGGCGAGAGCGCGTAGAAGGCCGACGGTGTCCGGCTGAGCACGCTGATCTGTTCGCGAATCAGCATGGCGTGCAGCTCTTCCGGCGAGCGGGCCACCGCGTCGGGCACGATCACCAGCCGGGCGCCGCGCAGCAGCGACCCGAAGATCTCCCAGACCGAGAAGTCGAAG
>NZ_LZJM01000062.1:0-915 GCF_001667665.1 Mycobacterium sp. E342 | reverse complement strand
CTCGTTGCCCAAGGGGCGGGACCGGGTGGGTGTGTGGGGTTGTTGTTGCCGCGCGGCGCGCAGGCCATCGTGGCGATTCTGGCGGTGCTCAAGTCGGGGGCGGCCTATGTGCCAATCGATCCGGGCTGGCCGGCCGCGCGGATCGAGTTCCTGCTGACCGATGCCGGCCCGACCACGGTGCTTACCACGGCGGCCCTGCAGTCGCGGCTGGATGGCCATGACGTGGCGGTGATTGATGTCAGTGATCCCGCTATCGATGCCCAACCGGCCACCCGACCACCGGGTCCGGCGCCTGAGGATGTGGCGTATTTGATTTACACCTCGGGAACCACGGGTGTGCCCAAAGGTGTGGCGATTACTCACCATAACGTGACTCAGTTGATCGGGTCATTGGATGGGGATTTGGCGGCGCCGGGGCGGGTGTGGTCGCAGTGGCATTCGTATTCCTTTGACATTTCGGGTTGGGAGATTTTTGGTGCCCTGCTGCATGGCGCACGCCTGGTGGTGGTGCCTGAGGCGGTGGCGGCCTCCCCAGTTGACCTGCATGCCTTGCTGGTCGAGCAGCAGGTCAACATCTTGAGCCAGACTCCCACGGCGGTGGGGGCGCTGTCCCCGCAGGGGTTGGAGTCGGTGGCGCTGCTAGTCGGTGGGGAGTCGTGTCCGCCGGAGGTGGTCAATCGGTGGGCACCGGGGCGGGTGATGCTCAATGAATACGGCCCGACCGAGACCACGATGTGGGTGGCGATCAGCGCCCCACTCACCCCGGGCACGGGGGCCCCGCCGATTGGGTCGCCGGTCTCAGGAGCAGCACTGTTCGTGTTGGACCCGTGGTTGCAGCCGGTGCCGGCCGGGGTGGTCGGGGAACTCTATGTGGCCGGTGCCGGTGTGGGGGTGGGGTATTGGGGCCGCTCACCA
>NZ_LZJM01000061.1:0-1967 GCF_001667665.1 Mycobacterium sp. E342 | reverse complement strand
CGGATGAACAAGAGGGCCGAGGACCGGCAGCGCCTTGAACTCGGCCTGCCCACCGCCACCGTCGCCTCACCGCGCCGTATCGCCGAGCGTGGGTCACTGGAAATCCAGGCGTACGACGAGGTGTGTTTCCCCGGCCTGGCCGCCGAGTGGGCGAAATGGGGCGGCCAACGGCCGTTCGTGGGGTCGCTGACCATGGAGCTGACCACCGACGCCGACGACGAGGTGTTGTCCTGGATCGCCAAAGGCACGCCGCCGATCTGCTTCGGATTCGGCAGCATGCCGGTCGCCGAGTCTCCGGCGGACACGGTCGCGCTGATCAGTGCAGCGTGCGAGGAGCTGGGGGAGCGGGCGCTGGTGTGCTCCGGGTGGAGTGACTTCAGTGGGGTGCCGCAGTCCGACCACGTCAAGGTGGTGGGCGTGGTGAATTACACGAAGATCTTCCCCGCCTGTCGGGCGGTGGTTCACCACGGCGGCTCGGGCACCACGGCCGCAAGCCTGCGCGCCGGCGTCCCCACGCTGATTCTGTGGAGCTCGGCCGACCAGCCCTACTGGGGAAATCAGGTCAAGCGGCTCAAGGTGGGAACCGCTCGGCGCTTCTCGCAGACCACCGAGAAATCGCTTGTCGCGGACCTACGCGAGATCCTCGCCCCGGAATACGCGGCCCGGGCCCGCGAACTCGCCGGCCGGATGACCACCCCCGCCGAGAGCGTCGCCAAGGCCGCCGATCTCTTGGAGAAGGCCGCCCGGGAGAAAGCTTCCGGCTGAAGCGATTCTTAACGGGCCGGCTTGATCAGCAGGCCCTGTCCGGTGGGCAACGCGCAGATCTTCACGCCTAGTTCGTTCGCCACGGAATCCATAGCGGCGCGCTGCTCGTCGCGTCCCCGGTTGGCGTAGTCGTCGAGAAGCACGAAGGCCCCAGGTGTGAGCCGCGGCCAGAAATAGCGCAATGCGGCGACTTCCGGTGGGGCGCAGTTCATGTCGATATGCAGGTACGCGACGGCGGTCGCGTCAACCTCGTCGAGTGTCTCCGGAACCGCGCCGACGATGATGCGGTGGTTGTGCCACTCCGCAAAATTCGCACGGACGCTTTCGACTCCGCTGGCGTACATGCCGTTGCGCAGGTGATCTTCGCTGATTGCCAATGCCCCGGCCCGGCGTTCGTTCTCGGTGACGAACCGCGGGTCGAGTCCGGCGAACGTGTCGAGCAGGTAGAAGGTCTTCCCGAGCTGGTCCCAGTCCAGGTATTCCATGATGGCGCTGCTCAAGAACCCATAGCTGACGCCGCATTCGACGAAGTCGCCGTCGAGCTTGCTGGCGCTGGCCGCCGCCCACAGCCCGACGTGCACGCGCCACTGCCACTGATACCAGTCCTCTTTGCCCAGGGAGCGGGCCCCGCGCCGGTAGGCGCGCTGGAAGTCCGGATCATCCAGGAACGCGTGATAGTTGTTGAACGTGACCAGCGCGTCGTTGGCGTAAACGTCGGGAAGGATGGTCCGCGCGAGCCAGTACTCGGTGCGTACCCACCACATCCGCAGGCGGGTTCCGGTTGTCAGCCCTGTTGCCACGGCGGCAACCATAGCACTCGTGGACAGCTCATCCGCGACGAATTCGACGGTTCACCGGCTCGTCCGCCCTCGGGGCAAAGCTTTTGGTAGCCACGAACTTTCAAACTGGATACTCGGACGCGGTCTACTTGCGCCACAGCACGCCGGTGCCGTCGATCTCGACGATCTCCGCGGTCACGCCATGCTTTTCGCGGTAGTCCGTCACCGCTTGCTCGCATGCCTTGATCGCGTGGTAGTCGTCGACGATGCAGAAGCCACCGGGTGACAGCCGCGGATAAAGCGCATCGAGCGCCTGGATCGTCGACTCGTACAGGTCGCCGTCCAACCGCAGCACGGAGATGCGATCGATCGGCGCATCCTGCAGCGTGTCCTTGAACCAGCCCGGCAGGAAACGAACCTGGT
>NZ_LZJM01000060.1:0-2115 GCF_001667665.1 Mycobacterium sp. E342 | reverse complement strand
TCCGGTTGGGCCCCGATGAGTATGTGTTGGTGGCGGTGGCCCACCACATCGCTGCTGATGGCTGGTCGATCACCCCGGTGGTGCGTGATCTGGGCGCCGCGTATGCCGCCCGGGTTAAGGGGCAGGCCCCTGGTTGGGCGCCGTTGGCGGTGCAGTACGCCGACTACACACTCTGGCAACGCACCCAACTCGGCGACCTCGACCACCCACACAGCCGCATCGCCGCGCAGCTGGGCTACTGGCAGCACGCGCTGGCCGGCATGCCCGAACGGCTGGTGTTGCCCACGGATCGGCCCTATCCGCCCTTGGCCGATCACCGGGGGGCCAGCCTCCCCGTGGAATGGCCCGCGGGGTTGCAGCAGCAGATCATCCAGCTGGCGCGGACGCATCAGGTGAGCAATTTCATGGTGATCCAGGCCGCCCTGGCGGTACTGCTGGCCAAACTAAGCACCAATACTGATGTGGCCGTCGGGTTCCCGATCGCCGGCCGGCGCGACCCCGCTCTAGATGAGGTGGTCGGGTTCTTCGTCAATACCCTGGTGTTGCGGGTCGATCTGGCCCGCGACCCCAGTGTGGCCGAACTGCTGGCCCAGGTGCGCGCCCGCAGCCTGGCCGCCTACGACCACCAAGACGTGCCCTTCGAGGCGTTAGTGGAGCACCTACATCCGGCCCGCTCGCTGGCCCACCACCCACTGGTGCAGGTAATGCTGGCCTGGCAAAACCTGCCCGGCCACACCAACGCTTTGACCGACTTCAAGTTAGGAGAGGTACAAGCAACAGCACTGCCGTCATATAACCGCACTGCGCGCATGGACCTGACGTTCTTGCTGGCCGAACACTTCACCCAGGCGGGTCAGCCGGTCGGGATCACCGGCACGGTGGAGTTTCGCACCGACGTCTTCGACCCCGACACCATCCACACCTTGATCACCCGATTCCAACGGGTGCTCACGGGCATGACCGTTGACCCTACACAGCGAGTCTCCTCGATCGAGCTACTCGACGCGCAGGAGCAAGCCCGCTTTGATGGCTGGGCCAACCGGGGCGTATTGACCCAGCCAGCTGCGCCAGGGCTATCGATCCCGCAGGTGTTCGCCGCCCAAGTCGCCCGCAATCCAGAGGCGGTAGCACTGAGCTTCGGGGACCGATCCTGGACCTATCGAGAACTCGATGAGGCCGCGAATCGGTTGGCGCACTTGCTGGTTTCACATGGGGTGGGCCCGGGTGGGTGTGTGGGGTTGCTGGTGCCGCGCTGCGGGGAGGCGGTCGTGGCGATCTTGGCGGTGCTCAAGACTGGGGCGGCCCACGTACCGATGGACCCGGGTATGCCCGCGGCGCGGATCGAGTTCCTGCTCACCGACGCCGCACCGATCGCGGTGCTCACAACCGCCGAGTTGCGCTCGCGACTTGACGGTCATGCCGAGCCGGTGGTGGTCGATGTCAACGACGCCGCTATCCATGTTCAACCGAGTACCGCATTGCCGGGTCCGGCCGCCGACGATGTCGCGTATCTGATTTACACCTCAGGCACCACCGGTGTCCCCAAGGGCGTGGCTATCGCTCACCACAACGTCACCCAGTTGCTGGCTTCAGTGGGTGCGCACCTGGATCCGTCGGGAGCGTGGTCGCAGTGTCACTCGTATGCGTTCGACTTCTCGTTGTGGGAGATTTTCGGTGCGTTGCTGCATGGGGCTCGGTTAGTGGTGGTGCCCGAGGCGGTCGCCGCGTCACCGGATGACTTGCATTCTCTGCTGATTGCGGAACAAGTCAGTGTGTTGAGCCAAACACCCACGGCCGTCGCGATGCTCTCGCCGCAGGGGCTGGAGTCGGTGGCGTTGGCGGTGGCCGGTGAGGCGTGTCCCGCTGAGATTGTGGATCGGTGGGCACCGGGGCGGGTGATGCTCAATGGCTATGGGCCGACCGAGACCACGATGTATGTGGCGTTGAGTGCGCCGCTGGTGCCAGGCTCGGGGGTTCCACCGGTTGGGTCGCCGGTGTCGGGGGCGGCGCTGTTAGTGCTGGATCAGTGGTTGCGGCCGGTTCCGGTGGGGGTGGTCGGAGAACTGTATGTGGCCGGTCATGGTGTGGATGGTGTCGGGGTCGAAGACGTCGGTG
>NZ_LZJM01000059.1:0-1088 GCF_001667665.1 Mycobacterium sp. E342 | reverse complement strand
TGTACCCGGTTAAGACGTTGGTGTCAGTCGGCTGATTGGGGGTTGGCCTCCGATGGCTGTGTGGCGACGTTGATTGTTGTAGTGATCAAGCCAGGGGGCAAGGGCGGCGCAGCGGGCGTCGTTTGTCGCGAAGATTTCTCGGTAGGCCCATTCGGTCTGCAAGGTGCGGTTATAGCGCTCGACCTTTCCGTTCTGCCAAGGACAGTGTGGCTTGATGAACACGTGCTTGGCGCCCAAGGCGGCGATGACGGCGGCAACGTCGTTGGAGCGGCGGTAACTGAAGTGATTGTCGGTGATGACCCGTTCGATGATGGGGATGCCGTGGGCGGCGAAGTACTCGGCAGCACGGGTCAGAAACGCCCCGCAGGTCGCTCCTTTTTCATCGGGCAGGATCTCTGAATAGGCCAGTCGAGAGTGATCGTCGACGACGGAGTGCACGTAATCGAACCCCACCGGCGCTTTCTTCTGTGCGCTGGTCTTGCCCATCTGTCTGCCATGCGCTTTCCAGCCGCCACCGTGGCGAATTCGACCAATCTTTTTGACGTCCATATGGATCAGTTCGCCAGGACGTGCTCGTTCGTAGCGCACCGCAGTGGTCTTGGATGCTCGGATCACCGCGCCGGTCAGGGGATCACACTCGCGCAGATAGGGCACCTGGTGACGGCGCAGAATCGCAGACACGGTGCGGGCCGGCAGACCCAACTCGGCGCCGATCCAGTCCTGGCCCCGGCGCGCCTTATGGCGTAGCTCGACCACCGCGGCCTCGATGGCCGGGGCCGTGCGGCGCGGGCATCGCAAAGGGCGCGAGGATCGATCAACCAATCCCACAACGCCCTCTTCGCGAAACCGGCGCACCCACCGATGAGCGCACTGACGCGACACCCCGAGCTCAGCCGCGACATGAGCAACGGGACGCCCACCAGCGATAACTCGTTCAACGAGCAACGCACGGCCATGAACGGTCAAACGGGCATTAGCGTGACACAAGAGGACCTCCGAGTGAGAGCAGAGACGTCAGACATCTCCACTAAGCCCGGAGGTCCTCCCTTCTCACAGTCAAACCGTCAACAACGTTCGAGCCGGGTACA
>NZ_LZJM01000058.1:0-1241 GCF_001667665.1 Mycobacterium sp. E342 | reverse complement strand
AACGCATCCGGAATCGACACCGTCGGCGTGGCGGGGCGGTCCAACACGCCACGGTTGCCCCACACCGCCAAGCGCGCATGCTCGTCGACGTCGAGCACCTCGACCGACGACAACAACCGCTGCGGGTCGGCAGTCATCGCCGCCAACACCCGCTGCAAGCGGTTGGCTAAATAAGAGACGTCGAAACTGGCAAACGGCTGCCCAGCGCCCGCCGTGCTCAGGAATAGCTGGTCACCGGCGCCCAGGAAGAACAGCCCAAAGTGGCCCACTGGACCATAGTTGGTGTATGTCGCCGTTGCCGGGGCACCAGCAAAATCCAGAGTTAATCGAGAAGGGATGAAATCTATACCGACCCGATTGGCCACCTGCCTGAGACCGCGAGGACCGCCGTCTGCCTCCAAGGTGCGCACCGGAAACCGCTGGTGTTGCAGCAACTCTCGTATTCGGGTATCCACCTGCACACAAAAATCCGCCACCGTGGACTGCGGTGACACCGTCAACACCAGCGGGACCACCCCAGCAAGCATCCCGGGAAGCATCTTGGACTCCGGATCCATCCGGCGGCTGACCGGGAAATCGAGCACCACCTCCGAGCCACTGCCCGACCAGCCCCGCACCAACAGCGCACACGCCGCGGTCAGCACCGAATACCGGCGCACCCGCAAGGCTTTCGTCAACGGCTGAATGCGGCCAACGACGGCAGGATCCAAGCCAACCGGCCCGCACGGCAAGGAGTAGTCACGCTCACCCACCGCGTCAGGCAACCGATAAACCGGTTCGCTTTCTGGCCTAAGGTGGCTGCGCCAATACGCCCGATCGCGCAGGTACTCGGGGGAGGCTTCGTATTCGAACTCGCTGCGAACCAAGTCGTGCAACGAGCCGAAGTAGGCCGCAGGGATGGATTCTCCGCGAACAATGGCGGTATAGATGGTGGCCAGCCGACGGCTGACCAGCACCATGCCCAACCCATCGATGACGATGTGGTGACAGCACGCGAACACATAAAATTCATCACCGCGAGTCTGGAACAACGCAAATTTGAACAGCGGCCCGCTCCACGGCATGGGCGTGCGTTGAATCGATGACGCGATCTCACCGACATCCTGTACCGGATCCTGTGCGCCACGCAGGTCGTAAAAAGCCAACTCGACATCCGGGTAATCGATCACCCGCTGCACAACCTGGCCATCTACCTCACAAAACGCGGCCCTGCCCGGTTCAGCCTCACGCACCACCTGGCG
>NZ_LZJM01000057.1:0-596 GCF_001667665.1 Mycobacterium sp. E342 | reverse complement strand
AAAAGGACTACGACCGCTACATGAAGTACCTGACCGGGTGCGCGAAGCTGTTCCGCCAGGGTTACACCGACGTCGACCAGTTCACGTTGGAAAAGTAGCGGACCCCAGCCCCTCGCGACCTACTTCACGAGGGTGAACTGCCCGACATTGCTGATGCCCTTGCGGAACAGCTTCGCGCACCCGGTCAGGTACTTCATGTAGCGGTCGTAGACCTCTTGGGACTGGATGGCGATGGCCTGCTCGCGATTGGCCTCGAGGGCGGCCGCCCAGGTCTCCAGGGTCCTCGCGTAGTGCAGCTGCAGCGAGTGGACCCTGGTCAGCTCGAAGCCCGCCGTGACCGCGTACTCGCCGACGGTCTGCGGTGTCGGCAGCCACCCGCCGGGGAAGATCTCGGTCAAGATGAACTGCGAGAAGTGCACGATCTCGTGGGTCAGCTTCATGCCCCGCGCCCGGGCGTCTTTGAAGGACGGGCGAACGATGGTGTGCAACAACATCACCCCGTCGGACGGCAGCGCTTGGTAGGCCATCTTGAAGAAGCGCCCGTAGCGCTGGCGGCCGAAATGCTCGAAGGCGCCGATCGAGACGATGCGGTCGAC
>NZ_LZJM01000056.1:0-11447 GCF_001667665.1 Mycobacterium sp. E342 | reverse complement strand
GGGTTTCCCCGGCGCGGGCGTCGTCGCGCTGTGCGATTTCGGCGCCAGCGGCACCAGCGTCACCCTGATGGACGCCGGATCCAACTTCGCGCGTGTCGGCCCGACGGTGCGATACGCGGATTTCTCGGGCGACGCGATCGATCAGCTCGTCCTGAGTGGCCTGCAGGCCTCCGATGACACCATGGCCGACCTGGCCAGCACCATGCGCGTCGGTTCGCAGACCCGCCTGCTCGGTGAATGCCGGCGCGCCAAGGAACAGCTGTCGACCGCCGCGTCGGCGTCCGTCGGGGGCGTGCAGCTCTCACGCGCCGAGCTGGAGCGGCTGATCTCCGAACCGCTGGACCGATTCCTGAACGTTGTCGAGGAGACGTTGCGCCGCAACGGAATTCCGAACGCCCGGCTGGCCGCCGTGGCGAGCGCCGGCGGCGGCGCCGGCATCCCCCTGATCGCCGCGCGGCTGTCGCAGCGTTTTCAGGTGCCCGTGCACTCCGCACCGCAGCCCGCGGCCAGCGCGGCCGTCGGCGCGGCGGCGCTCGGCGAGCAGCAGTCGTCGGCGGGTGCCGCCACGGCGGCGGGAGCCGTCGTGGAAACGCCGACCGAGATGGTCGGCACCGCCGGAATCGACATGACCCAGGCCGCGTGGGCCGCCCGGGCCACGGACGTGGACGGCGCCCTGGCCTGGTCCCAGGACGCCGACGGCGCCGACGAGCCGGTGCCCTACACCGGGCGCGACGCCACCGGCGAGTACACCGACCAGGCAAGGGATTTCGATGCCGGTCCCGGCGACCGCCAAGCCGTCCCGGAGGGCGGACTGCCGTGGTACAAACGCACGGCTCTGGTGCTCAGCGTCGCGGGCGCCGCTGCGGCGGTGCTGGTGGCCATCCTGTTGGCCGTCACCCTCGGCAACCCCAAGCCCCGTCCGGCCAACCCCACGCCGGCTCCCCCGCAAACGTCGCAAACCGTGACCATCACCGAGCCGAACGGCAGCACCACCGAGACGGTGGTCCCTCCGCCGCCGCCCCCGCCGTCGTCGTCGTCCGAGCCGCCGCCCGCCACCACCACGACCGAGGCGCCGACCACCACCACCACCACGACCGAGCCGCCGACCACCACCACGACGACGGCGCCGCCGACGACGACGACTACCCCGCCGCCCACGACGTCGCAGGCGCCGCCCACGACGTCGCAGGCGCCCACCACGTCCGCGCCCCCCGCCACGACGCGCCTGCGACCGCTGCTGCCGCCCTTTTTGCCCCAACCCCGGCCCTGACGCGGTGGCGCCGGTCACGCGACGAACCTCACAGCCCGGCGGCGGTGTTCAACGAAGCAGGCCGAGACGCCGACACCCCCGAAGTTAGGGCAGCCTTTCTCGCGGCGGAAGCTGCGGAGATGCAACTATGAGCAGGGCTAAGCAGGCAAACAAAACGCAGGCTGAATCAACAATGCATTGGGGAGACCTTCGGTGACGACGCAGATGCTCATCAGACTGGTCGTGGGCATGGGCATGACGCTGCTTGTGGCCGCACTCGCCGGCCGCCGCGTCCTGTGGCTGTTCAAGTTGGTTACGTCCGGCAACCCCGCCCCGGGGCACACCGACGAACCCGGCAAGCGAATCTGGGCCGAGGTCTCCGAGGTCTTCGGGCAGCGCCGGCTGCTCAAGTGGTCGCTTCCCGGCCTCGCGCACTTCTTCACGATGTGGGGCTTCTTCATCCTGCTGACGGTCTACATCGAGGCGTACGGGCTGTTGTTCCAGAACAACTTCCACATCCCGATCATCGGGCGCTGGGATGCGCTGGGCTTCCTGCAGGACTTCTTCGCCACCGCCGTCTTCCTGGGCATCACGACGTTCGCCATCATCCGGCTGCGCACCGAACCCAAGGAGTACGGCCGCTCGTCGCGGTTCTACGGTTCGCACACCGGCGGCGCCTGGCTGGTGCTGTTCATGATCTTCAACGTCATCTGGACCTACGTCCTGGTGCGCGGGTCCGCGGTCAACAACGGCACGCTGCCCTACGGCAAGGGCGCCTTCCTCTCCCAGCTGTTCGGCGCCATCCTGCGTCCGCTGGGCCAGCCCGCCAACGAGATCATCGAGACGACGGCCCTGCTGCTGCACATCGCGGTCATGCTGGCGTTCCTGATCATCGTGCTGCACTCCAAGCACCTGCACATCTTCACCGCGCCCATCAACGTCATCTTCAAGCGGCTGCCCAACGGGCTCGGGCCGCTGCTGCCGCTGGAACACGACGGCAAGCCGATCGACTTCGAAAACCCGCCCGACGACGCCGAATTCGGCCGCGGCAAGATCGAAGACTTCAGCTGGAAGGCGATGCTGGACTTCGCCACCTGCACCGAGTGCGGGCGTTGCCAGTCGCAGTGCCCGGCGTGGAACACCGGCAAGCCGCTCTCGCCCAAGCTCGTCATCATGGACCTGCGCGACCACTGGATGGCCAAGGCGCCGTACATCCTCGGTGACAAGCACGCGGAGCCGCTCGAGGGCCTCGACCTCGAAACGGTCCACGAAGAGGGCCACCATGTGCCGGAGTCCGGGTTCGGCCGGGTGCCCGGGCACGGGCCTGAGCAGGCCGCCCGCCCGCTGGTCGGCACCGCCGAGCAGGGCGGCGTCATCGACCCCGACGTGCTGTGGTCCTGCGTGACCTGCGGTGCCTGCGTGGAGCAGTGCCCGGTGGACATCGAGCACGTCGACCACATCGTCGACATGCGCCGCTACCAGGTGATGATGGAGTCGGAGTTCCCGTCCGAGCTGTCGGTGCTGTTCAAAAACCTGGAGACCAAGGCCAACCCGTGGGGCCAGAACGCCGCCGACCGCACCAACTGGATCGACGAGGTCGACTTCGACGTCCCGGTGTACGGCGAGGACGTCGACAGCTTCGACGGCTTCGAGTACCTGTTCTGGGTGGGCTGCGCGGGCGCCTACGACGACAAGGCGAAGAAGACCACCAAGGCCGTCGCCGAGCTGCTGTCCATCGCCGGCGTGAAGTACCTGGTGTTGGGTACCGGCGAAACCTGCAACGGCGACTCCGCGCGCCGCTCGGGCAATGAGTTCCTGTTCCAGCAGCTGGCCGCCCAGGCCGTCGAGACCCTGGACGGGGTGTTCGAGGGCGTCGAGACCGTCGACCGCAAGATCGTCGTCACCTGCCCGCACTGCTTCAACACGCTGGGCCGCGAATACCGGCAGCTGGGCGCGAACTACTCGGTGTTGCACCACACCCAGCTGCTCAACCGGCTGATCCGGGACAACAAGCTGGTGCCGGTGACGCCGGTGTCGCAGGACATCACCTACCACGACCCGTGCTACCTGGGCCGGCACAACAAGGTCTACGAGGCGCCGCGCGAGCTGATCGGGGCCGCGGGGGCGACGCTCACCGAGATGCCGCGCCACGCCGAACGCAGCTTCTGCTGCGGCGCCGGCGGCGCGCGGATGTGGATGGAAGAGCACATCGGCAAGCGGATCAACCACGAACGCGTCGACGAGGCCCTGGCCACCGGGGCGTCCACGATCGCCACCGGCTGCCCGTTCTGCCGCGTGATGGTCACCGACGGCGTCAACGACCGGCAGGAAGAGGCCGGCCGCACCGGCGTCGAGGTGCTCGACGTCGCGCAGGTGCTGCTCGGCTCCCTCGAGTACGACAAGGCGACGCTGCCGGAAAAGGGCACGGCCGCAAAGGAAGCCGAGAAGCGGGCGGCTCAGGCGCCCAAGGCCACCGCGACCGTCGAGGCGCCGGCCAAGGAGACCGAGGAGGCTCCCGCCGAGGCCGCCCCGAAGGCCGAGGCCGCCGCGCCCGCCGAAGCCGCCGCGCCCGCCGCGCCCGTGAAGGGCCTCGGCATCGCGGGCGGGGCCAAGAGGCCCGGTGCCAAGAAGGCCGCACCGGCCCAGGCCGAGGCCAAGACGGAGGCGGCCCCGGAGTCTGCCGCGGCGCCTGCCGCCCCGGCCAAGGGGCTGGGCATCGCGGCCGGCGCCAAGCGTCCCGGCGCCAAGAAGGCCGCGCCGGCGGCCGAGGCCAAGACGGAGGCCCCCAAGGCCGAGGCCGCACCGGAGGCCGAAGCCAAGACCGAAGAAGCCAAGCCGGCTGCGGCGCCGGTCAAGGGGCTGGGCATCGCCGCCGGCGCCAAGAGGCCCGGCGCCAAGAAGGCCGCGCCGGCGGCAGAGGCACCCAAAGCCGAGGCCCCCAAGGCTGAGGCGGAGCCCGCCGCGGAAGCGGAGCCCGGGGCCACGCCGAAAGCGGAGCCGGCCAAGCAGGACGACGGCGACGGCGCGGCTGGACCGCCGGTCAAGGGGCTCGGTATCGCGCGCGGTGCCCGGCCACCGGGCAAGCGCTGACCTGGGATTTCTTCGCTTGACGGCAAAATTCAGTGGACAGTAGTGGCACCATTGGTGACGTGACTACGCACCAGCTGCCCCTGCACGCTTCCGGCCACCACCGGCAGCGTGTCTTCGCGCAGTCGTCCAAACTCCGGGACGTCCTGTACGAGATCCGCGGCCCGGTGCACCAGCACGCCGCGCGGCTGGAGGCCGAAGGGCACCGCATCCTCAAGCTCAACATCGGCAACCCGGCGCCGTTCGGCTTCGAGGCGCCCGACGTGATCATGCGCGACATGATCCAGGCGCTGCCGTACGCCCAGGGATACTCCGACTCGCAGGGCATCCTGCCCGCCCGCCGCGCCGTGGTCACCCGCTACGAGCTGGTCGAGGGCTTCCCCCGGTTCGACGTCGACGACGTCTACCTGGGCAACGGGTGCTCCGAGCTGATCACGATGACCCTGCAGGCCCTGCTCGACAACGGCGACGAGGTGCTGATCCCGTCGCCCGACTACCCGCTGTGGACGGCGTCGACGTCCTTGGCCGGCGGCACGCCCGTGCACTACCTGTGCGACGAGACCCAGGGCTGGCAGCCCGACATCGCCGACCTGGAGTCCAAGATCACGGAGCGCACCAAGGCGCTGGTGATCATCAACCCCAACAACCCGACCGGCGCCGTCTACAGCCGCGGCATCCTCACCCAGATGGTGGAACTCGCGCGCAAGCACGAACTGCTGCTGCTCGCCGACGAGATCTACGACAAGATCCTCTACGACGACGCCAAGCACATCAACGTGGCCACGCTGGCGCCGGACATGTTGTGCCTCACCTTCAACGGGCTGTCCAAGGCCTACCGGGTGGCGGGCTACCGCGCGGGCTGGCTGGCGATCACCGGCCCCAAGGATCACGCCGAAAGCTTCATCGAGGGCATCAGCCTGCTGGCCAACATGCGGCTGTGTCCCAACGTGCCCGCACAGCACGGGATCCAGGTGGCCCTCGGCGGTCACCAGAGCATCGAGGACCTGGTGCTGCCCGGCGGCCGGCTGCTCGAGCAGCGTGACGTGGCGTGGCAGAAACTCAACGAGATTCCCGGGGTGTCCTGCGTGAAGCCGGAGGGCGCGCTGTACGCCTTCCCCCGGCTCGACCCCGAGGTCTACGACATCACCGACGACGAACAGCTCGTCCTCGACCTGCTGCTGCAGGAGAAGATCCTGGTCACCCAGGGCACCGGATTCAATTGGCCGGCACCGGATCACCTGCGCATCGTGACCCTGCCGTGGGCCCGCGACCTGGCCGCGGCGATCGAGCGGCTGGGCAACTTCCTGGTCAGCTATCGCCAGTAAGCATCTTCGCAGCCGGCGCCTCTACGGTGGACCGGGTGACGCACTCGCACACCCACTCCCACAGCCTGTCCGGCCCGGCCCCGGTTGACGCGCTGCCCGCCAGGATCGTCGTCGGGCTGCTGGTCGCCATAGGCCTGGCGGTGCTGGCCGGCGCCGTCGCGCTGTGGCCCAGCCGGGAGCACGTCGACATCCCCATGCCCTTCCAGAACGCGGCGGGCGGCGCGGTGAGCACGCAGGCCGGGCACGTGCTGTCCAGCGGTCTCGGCGACTGTGGCAGCCCGTCGGTCGGTCAGGTGCTCACCACCGCGCCCCAGCCGGCGCCGCCCGGCGCGGGCCGCTGCGTGCTCACCCAGGTGGCCATCGACTCCGGCCCCAACGCCGGCGCCAACACGCTGCTGGAGTCCTCCCCCGGGCCCGGCCAGCCCAAGTTCGCGGTGGGCGACCACCTTCGGCTGGTCCGCCAGGTCGACGACCAGGGCGCCACCAGCTACGCGTTCTACGACTTCGAACGCGGGTGGTCGCTGGTCGCGCTGGCCGTCGCGTTCGCGGTGGTGATCGTCGCGGTGGCCCGCTGGCGCGGGCTGCTCGCGCTGGTCGGCATCGTGGTGGCGTTCGCGGTCCTGGTGGAGTTTCTGCTGCCGGCCCTGCGCGACGGCGCGCCCGCGGTCCCGGCGGCCCTGGTGGCCTCGGCGGCGATCCTCTACGCGGTCATCTATCTGGCCCACGGCGTGAGCCTGCGGACCAGCGCGGCACTGCTGGGCACGCTGACGGCGCTGCTGCTGGCCGCCGGGTTGTCCTGGGCGGCAATACAACTGGCGCATCTGACCGGCCTGTCCGACGACCAGAACGCGACCGTGAGCGCGTATCTGGGCAACGTGTCGATCAGCGGCCTGCTGCTCGCCGGCTTCATCATCGGCTCGCTCGGTGTGCTCAACGACGTGACGGTGACCCAGGCCTCGACGGTGTTCGAGCTCGCCCACCTCGGCGGGTCGCGTCGCGCGATCTTTTTGGGCGCCATCCGAGTCGGTCGCGACCACATCGCCAGCACGGTGTACACGCTGGTCCTGGCCTACGCCGGCAGTTCGCTGCCGCTACTGCTGTTGTTCAGTGTCGCCAACCGCTCCCTGACCGACGTGCTGACCAGCGAGAGCGTGGCCATCGAGATCGCCCGGTCGGCGGTGGGCGGCGTCGCGCTGGCGCTGTCGGTGCCACTGACGACGGCGATCGCCGCGGCGCTCGCGCGGCCTAGTGAAATCGGCTCCGCTCCAACAGCTCCAGCAGATAGCCGCCGTACCCGGACTTGAGCATGGTGTGCGCGCGCTCGGCCAGCTCCTCATCGGTGATCCAGCCCTGCTGCCAGGCCACTTCCTCGGGGACGCTGATCTTGAGGCCTTGCCGTCGTTCCAGCGTGCGCACGAAGTCGCTGGCGTCCAGCAGGGAGTCGAACGTGCCGGTGTCCAGCCAGGCGGTCCCGCGGGCCATCACCTCGACCGAGAGCCGGCCCCGGTTGAGATAGATCTGGTTGACCTCGGTGATCTCGTACTCGCCGCGCGCCGATTTCTTCAGCCCCTTGGCGATCTCGATCACGTCGTTGTCGTAGAAGTACAGCCCCGGCACCGCGTAATTGGACTTCGGTGTCTTGGGTTTCTCCTCCAGCGACAGCGCCGTGCCGTCGTCGCTGAACTCGACGACGCCGTACGCCGAGGGGTTGGCCACCCAGTAGGCGAAAACCGCTCCCCCGCTGATGGTTTGGAAGCGGCTCAGGCTGGTGCCCAGCCCGGGCCCGTAAAAGATGTTGTCCCCCAGCACCAACGCCACCGAGTCGTTGCCGATGTGCTCGGCGCCCAGCACGAAGGCCTGTGCCAGGCCGTCGGGCCGTTCCTGTGTGACATAGCTGATGTCGATGCCGAATTGCGAGCCGTCGCCCAGCAACCGGCGGAAGCCCGCCGCGTCGTGCGGGGTGGTGATCACCAGGATGTCGCGGATCCCGGCCATCATCAGCGTGGACAGCGGGTAGTAGACCATCGGCTTGTCGTACACCGGCAGCAACTGCTTGCTGATGCCGACGGTGATCGGGTGCAGGCGAGTGCCCGAGCCGCCGGCCAGGATGATCCCGCGCATGGTGGTTCCCCTATTCCAAGCTCAATTGACGAGGTCGGATTCGGTGAGTTCGGTGGCGGCCAGCGCCGACGCCAGGTCCTCGTGCCGGAACACGGACGTGACGCGGTCGTGGACCACCCGGAACGCCGACGCCGCGGTTGTCACGGCCCCGGGATTGTCCGGGGCGCTGACCTTCTGTTCGACGACCACGACACCGTCGTGCACGTACATCCGGCCGACTTCGGCCGTCCCGTGGCGGGAGGCGGCCCACCTGCGCAGCGCCTCGTGGCCCTGGGCGGCGCCGTGGGCGTCGCCGATCTCGATGTCGTCGCTGGACAACGCGACCAGGGTTTCCAAGTCGGCGGCGTTGAGCGCGTCGTGCCATGCCAGGACGGTGGCGATCTCCGAAGTGGTCATGGTGTGCAAGTTACCGTGTGCGCCCCAGCGGCGGGACTAGAGCGGGGTGCGGTCCAGCCAGTTCTGCCACACCCCCTCGTCGCCGAACAGCGCGATGCCCGTGTCCGCCAGCGGCACCCGGCGCAGGATGGCCAGCAGCAGCTCGGCCGCACCGCCCTTGAGCGCCGCAGTGCCCTTGCCGTGCTCGTGCGACCAGGTGATGCGGCCGTCGTCCACGGCGATCGTCCACTCCCCGGCTTCGCCGAGCCCGGGGTCGGTGGCGTGCAGGTGCAGGGCGTTGTCGCCCTCGAGCGGGAGCGGCGCCCCGTCGCTGCCGGCCTGGATCGCGACCCGCTCGAGCCATTCGGTGATCCCGTCCGCGGCCACGTCGGGGGCCAGCGTGTAGTCGGCTCCCAGCGCGATCGCCGCGTCGGCCCGGTGCACGGCCACCTCGTGCAGGCGGCGGCGGATCCACCAGTTGGCCGGCCGCGGCCCGAGGAACGTCCACACCGGGGTTTCCACCCCCGTGAGCTCGACGGCGTCGATCAGCCGCTGCGCGCCGCCGCGCAACCAGGAGATCGCGTCGGCCGGATCGGGCGGCGGCTTGCCACCCTCGACGGACCGCGGGTCGAGAAACTCCTCGAGCCGCTCGCGCACGATCTGCGCCGCCCAGCGGTCACCGCGCCCGACGTGGCGCAGCAGCTGGCTCAGGCTCCACCCCGGGCACGTCGGCACCGGCCTGGACTGGTCGACATCACGGAACAGCTCCGAAAACGCGCGGTTCTCTTCGATGAATGCGCCGGCGTAGTCCACCCGGGTCACGCTACTCGCCGGCGCGTGCGACCAAGGACTCCTTGGCCAGGGGACTTCGCCCCTGTTGGCGGGCTGCGGCGATGTGCTGTGATCAAACGACCACGGACCGCTGGAGACGACCATGGGCATGCCCGCCATCCGCACCGCAGAGGAGCGGGAGAACGTCGCGTTAGAGCGCGAACGGATCGCCGAGGAACGGGAAGGCATCGCGCGCGAGCGCGAACACCTCGCGCACGAGCGTGAACTGGTGGCAACCCGGCGGGAGCGGCTGACCGAGGGCGTGGAGCGCTGGGTCCGCTACCTCGAGTCGCGCTCCATCCTCGCCAATCGCCGGGAAGCGCTGGCCGACGAGCGCGAACGGATCGCGGACGAACGGGAGGCGCTGGCCGACGAGCGCGAACGGATCGCGGACGAACGTGAACGCGCGGCGAATCACACCGCGGCGGGCAAGCAGCGGGCGGCAGAGCAGGGGCAGCGGCAACACGAGGCGGCGCTGCGCGAGCAGGCCAAAGTCGAACGGGAGCAGGCCGCCAGCGAACGCCAATTCGCACGGCAGCAGGCCGAGCAGGGACGTCAGCAGGCGACACAGCGAGCCGAAGGGCAGCACCGTGGCGGCTGAGCCCAACGACGGCGACGAGCAACCGGACGAACTGGAAAGGCGCGAGCACGCAGTCGCGCACCGCGAGGCGCAGCTCGCCCAGCGCGAGTGGTTCGCCGACGAGCGGGACCGCATCGCCGACGAGCGGGACCAAATCGCGAACCACCGCGAACAGCTGGCTAATCAGCGCGAGGCGCAGGCGGACGAACGGGAGGGAACCGCGCGCGAACGGGAACGCGAGCGGCTGCAGCGCGCCGAAGACGAGGAAGATCGCACGCGAGCCACGGCTGAGCGCGAGCAGGCGAGCATCCGGCGTGAGATGGCCGAGACCGAACGTCGCACCGACGAACGGTAGGGCTCAGCGATCAGCTAGGGCCGCGGCGCGCCCAGCCGAAACACCCGCCAGCCCGCCTCGGTCCAGCGGGCGGCATCGAGGCAGTTACGGCCGTCGACGATCACGCGGGCCCGCACGCGGTCGGCCAGGTCGGCGGGGTCGAGGTCGATGAACTGGCGCCACTCGGTCAGGACGAGCACGGCGTCGGCGCGCTCGCAGGCCTCCTCGACCGAGACCGCGTAGTTCAGCGTCGGGAACAGCCGCTGCGCGTTGTCCAGCGCCTTCGGGTCGTAGACGTTGACCGCGGCGCCGTTGAGCTGCAGTTGGCCGGCGACGTTGAGCGCGGGCGAGTCGCGCACGTCGTCGGATTCGGGCTTGAACGCCGCGCCGAGCACGGCGATGTTGGCGCCCAGCAGCGAGCCGCCGCAGGCGGCGCTGGCCAGCTCCACCATCCGCGTGCGGCGGCGCATGTTGATGCTGTCGACCTCGCGCAGGAACGTCAGCGCCTGGTCGGCCCCCAGCTCGCCGGCGCGGGCCATGAAGGCACGGATGTCCTTGGGCAGGCAGCCGCCGCCGAAACCCAAACCGGCGTTGAGGAATTGGCGACCGATCCGAGGGTCGTAGCCGAGCGCGTCGGCCAGCATGCTGACGTCGGCACCGGCGGCCTCGCACACCTCGGAGATGGCGTTGATGAACGAGATCTTGGTGGCCAGGAAGGCATTGGCGGACACCTTGACCAGCTCCGCGGTCTGCAGGTCGGTCACCAGGAACGGCACTCCCTCGGCCAACAGCGGGCCGTAGAGTTCGCGGACCACCGTTTCGGCGCGCGTCGAATCCTGGTGCACCCCAAGCACGATGCGGTCCGGATGCAGGGTGTCCTGCACCGCGTAGCCCTCGCGCAGGAACTCGGGGTTCCAGGCGATCTCGACGTCGACGCCGCGAGGCGCCAGGTCGGCCGCCCGGCGGTTGAGTTCGGCCGCGGTTCCCACCGGCACGGTCGATTTGCCCACCAGGACCGACGATCGGGTCAGCCGCGGCACCAGCGCGTCGACGACCGCGTACACGTGGCGCAGGTCGGCGCCGTACTCGCCCTTCTTCTGCGGTGTCCCGACCCCGAGGAAGTGCACGTCGGCGAACTCGGCCGCCACGTCGTAGTCGGTGGTGAACCGCAGCCGCCCCGCCGCCAGGTTCTTGGTCAGCAGCTTGCGCAGGCCGGGCTCGTAGAACGGGATGTCACCGCCGGAGAGCTTGGCGACCTTCCCCGCGTCGACGTCGACGCCGACGACCTCGTGTCCCAGCTCCGCCATGCCGACGGCGTGGGTTGCACCCAGGTAACCGGTGCCGAACACGGTGCATCGCATATGACCGGTGTACGTCGCCGCCATGAGCTAACTGCATCACCCCGCTGAGCGGGAGGCAAACGGGAGGTGACAGCTGGTCGCCGCGTCGGGCTAGTGGCGCCCGAATCCGCCGTGGCCGCCGCCGAAGCCGCCGTGACCGCCGCCAAAGCCCGGAATTCCGGGGAATCCGCCGCCGCCACCGCCG
>NZ_LZJM01000055.1:0-23805 GCF_001667665.1 Mycobacterium sp. E342 | reverse complement strand
TTCCCCCGCCGGTCCCCGCCCGGACTCCTCATGTCTCCTCAGGGCATCGTAATGGCGAATGCCCGGCTCGTCCTGTTCAGCGGCGCCTGGCGCGGTGCGGGCGTCGGCGCGATCCGGCGAACCGCCCACGACCGGACACCTATAGATAAAGGGATGTGGCAGCGAACGCCATCGGCGCCGCGTGGCGAGGCCCGTACGGGTGCCTTACGGTTGTCGATGTAATTCGCGCAGCGGATATTTACGACGGACAATATCCAGGCGTTCTAGCAGACCGGATGGTGAATTAACGTGGCGGAAGAGAGTCGCGGACAACGCGGGTCGGGGTACGGCCTCGGGTTGTCGACGCGGACGCAGGTGACCGGCTACCAATTCCTCGCTCGTCGCACCGCAATGGCCCTCACCCGGTGGCGCGTCCGCATGGAGGTCGAGCCGGGACGCCGGCAGACGCTGGCCGTGGTGGCCTCGGTCTCGGCGGCGCTGGTGATCTGCCTGGGCGCTCTGCTCTACTCGTTCCTCAGCCCGGCGGGCCAGGTCGGGGATTCGCCGATCATCGCCGACCGCGACTCCGGGGCGCTCTACGTCCGCGTGGGCGACAAGCTGTACCCGGCGCTGAACCTGGCTTCGGCGCGGCTGATCACCGGTCGCCCGGACAACCCGCACCTGGTCAAGTCCAACCAGATCGCCAGCCTGCCGCGCGGCCCGCTGGTCGGCATCCCCGGCGCGCCGTCGAACTTCCACCCCACGGCACCGTCCACGTCATCGTGGCTGGTGTGCGACACCGTCGCCACCTCGACCGGTGTCAGCGCCCCGTCCGGCGTGACGGTGACCGTGATCGACGGAAACCCCGACCTCAGCAACCACCGGCACGTCCTCAACGGGACGGACGCCGTGGTGCTGAGCTACGGCGGGGACGCCTGGGTGATCCGAGAGGGGCGCCGGTCCCGGATCGACGCGACGAACCGATCGGTGCTGTTGCCGCTGGGACTGACGCCCGAGCAGGTCGGCCAGGCGAAGCCCATGAGCCGAGCGTTGTTCGACGCGCTGCCGGTGGGCCCGGAGCTGACCGTGCCCCAGGTGCAGAACGCCGGCACAGCCGCATCGTTCCCGGGCGCACCCGGCCCGATCGGCACCGTGATCGTCACGCCGCAAATCAGTGGGCCGCAACAGTATTCACTGGTGCTGGCGGACGGCGTGCAGACACTGCCGCCGCTGGTCGCTCAGATCCTGCAGAACGCCGGGCCGGGCAACACCAAGCCGGTGACCGTGGAACCGTCCGCCCTGGCGAAGATGCCCGTGGTCAACAAGCTGGACCTGTCCTCCTACCCGGACGCCCCGCTCAACGTGGCGGACATCCGCGAGAACCCGGCGACCTGCTGGTGGTGGCAGAAGACCTCGGGGGAGAACCGGGCCCGCATCCAGGTCATCTCCGGCGCGACCATCCCCGTCGCCGCCAAGGACGAGAGCAAGGTGGTGTCGCTGGTCAAGGCCGACACCACCGGCCGCGAGGCCGACCAGGTCTTCTTCGGGCCCGACTACGGCAACTTCGTGGCCGTCACCGGCAACGACCCCGGCGCCAAGACGACGGAATCGCTGTGGTGGCTGACGGACGCGGGGGCCCGGTTCGGCGTCGACGACACCCGCGACGTCCGCGAGGCGTTGGGCCTCAAGACGAAACCGAGCCTGGCGCCCTGGGTGGCGCTGCGGCTGCTCCCGCAAGGGCCGACCTTGTCGCGGGCCGACGCGCTCGTGGAACACGACACCCTACCGATGGATATGTCCCCAGCAGAATTGGCGGTACCTAAGTGAAACGCGGGTTTGCCCGGCCGACACCGGAGAAGCCTCCGGTCATCAAGCCGGAGAACATCGTCCTCCCGACACCCCTGAGCATTCCGCCTCCGGAGGGCAAGCCCTGGTGGCTGGTGGTGGTCGGCGTGTTGGTGGTCGGCCTGCTGATCGGCATGGTCGGCATGACCTTCGCCAGCGGCTCGCACGTGTTCGGCGGCGCCGGCGCCATCTTCCCGATCTTCATGATCGGCGGCGTCGCGATGATGATGTTCGGCGGCCGGTTCGGCGGTCAGCAGCAGATGAGCCGGCCCAAGCTGGACGCGATGCGCGCCCAGTTCATGCTGATGCTGGACATGCTGCGCGAGACCGCCCACGAGTCCGCGGACAGCATGGACGCCAACTACCGGTGGTTTCACCCGGCGCCCACCACGCTTACCGCCGCGGTGGGCACGTCGCGGATGTGGGAACGCAAGCCCGACGGCAAGGACCTCAACTTCGGCGTGGTGCGAGTCGGCGTCGGCATGACGCGGCCCGAGGTGACCTGGGGTGAGCCGCAGAACATGCCCACCGACATCGAGCTGGAGCCGGTGACCGGTAAGGCGCTGCAGGAGTTCGGGCGCTACCAGAGCGTGGTCTACAACCTGCCCAAGATGATCTCGTTGCTCGTCGAGCCCTGGTATTCGCTCGACGGTGACCGGGAGCAGGCCCTGGGGCTCATGCGCGCGATCATCTGCCAACTGGCGTTCTCGCACGGCCCCGACCACGTGCGGATGGTCGTCGTCAGCTCGGATCTGGACGAATGGGACTGGGTCAAGTGGCTGCCGCACTTCGGTGACCCGCGCCGCCAGGACGCCGCCGGCAACGCGCGGATGGTTTACGCGTCGGTGCGCGAGTTCGCCGCCGAGCAGGCCGAATTGTTCGCCGGCCGTGGCTCTTTCACGCCCCGGCACGCGAGCTCGTCGGCGCAGACCCCGACACCCCACACGGTGATCGTCGCCGACGTCGTCGACCCGCAGTGGGAGTTCGTGATCAGTGCCGAAGGCATCGACGGAGTCACCTTCTTCGACCTGACCGGGGCGTCGATGTGGACAGCGGTCCCGGAGCGCACCCTGCGGTTCGACGGCAAGGGCGTGATCGAGGCGCTGCCCCGCGACCGCGACACCTGGATGGTGATCGACGAGAAGCCGTGGTTCTTCGCGCTCACCGACCACATCAGCGTCGCGGAGGCGGAGGAGTTCGCCCAGGCGCTGGCCCGCTGGCGGCTCGCCGAGGCCTACGAAGAGATCGGCCAGCGGGTCACCCACATCGGCGCCCGGGACATCATGGCCTACTACGGAATCGACGACCCGGGCCGCATCGACTTCCACGCGCTCTGGGGCGCCCGAACCGACACGATGGGCCGGTCGCGCCTGCGGGCGCCGTTCGGTAACCGCTCCGACAACGGCGAGCTGCTGTTCTTGGACATGAAGTCGCTGGACGAGGGCGGTGACGGTCCGCACGGCGTCATGTCCGGAACGACCGGTTCGGGTAAATCGACCCTGGTGCGGACGGTGATCGAGTCGCTGATGCTCAGCCACCCGCCGGAGGAGCTGCAGTTCGTGCTGGCCGACCTCAAGGGTGGGTCGGCGGTCAAGCCGTTCGCCGGCGTCCCGCACGTGTCGCGGATCATCACCGACCTGGAAGAAGACCAGGCGCTGATGGAGCGCTTTTTGGACGCCCTGTGGGGCGAGATCGCCCGCCGCAAGGCGATCTGCGACAGCGCCGGCGTCGACGACGCCAAGGAGTACAACTCGGTCCGGCTCAGGATGCAGGCACGCGGCCAAGACATGCCGCCGCTGCCGATGCTCGTGGTCGTGATCGACGAGTTCTATGAGTGGTTCCGCATCATGCCGACGGCGGTCGACGTGCTCGACTCGATCGGCCGGCAGGGTCGCGCTTACTGGATCCACCTGATGATGGCGTCGCAGACCATCGAGAGCCGGGCCGAAAAGCTCATGGAGAACATGGGTTACCGGCTGGTGCTGAAAGCCCGCACCGCCGGTGCGGCGCAGGCGGCGGGTGTGCCGAACGCGGTGAACCTGCCGGCGCAGGCGGGTCTGGGCTACTTCCGGCGCAGCCTGGAGGACATCGTCCGGTTCCAGGCGGAATTCCTGTGGCGGGACTACTTCCCGCGCGGGCTCACCGACGACGGCGACGAGGCGCCCGCGCTGGTGCACAGCATCGACTACGTCCGCCCGCAGCTGTTCACCAACTCGTTCACCCCGCTCGAGGTCAGCGTGGGCGGGCCGGAACTCACCCCGGCGGCGATCACGAACGGCGAGACGCTGGAAGCCGGCGGCGCGGCGGGTGAGGACGACGACGTCGAGGGCATCAGGGTCCCCAAGGTCGGCACGGTGATCATCGATCAGCTGCGCAAGATCGACTTCGAGCCGTACCGGCTGTGGCAACCGCCGCTGAACCAACCGGTGCCCATCGACGAGTTGGTCAACCGGTTCCTCGGTCACCCGTGGCAGGAGAACTACGGTGCCGCCAAGGATCTGGTCTTCCCGATCGGGATCATCGACCGGCCCTTCAAGCACGACCAGCCGCCGTGGACCGTCGACACCTCGGGGCCGGGCGCCAACGTCCTGATCCTGGGCGCCGGCGGTTCGGGCAAGACGACGGCCCTGCAGACGCTGATCTGCTCGGCCGCGCTGACCCACACCCCCGAGCAGGTCCAGTTCTACTGCCTGGCCTACAGCAGCACCGCGCTGACCACGGTCGCCCGGCTGCCCCACGTGGGCGAGGTGGCCGGCCCGACCGACCCGTACGGTGTGCGCCGTACGGTGGCCGAGCTGCTGGCGTTGGTGCGTCAGCGCAAGAGCACGTTCCTCGAGTACGGCATCGCCTCGATGGAGGTCTTCCGGCGCCGCAAGTTCGGCGGCGAGCCCGGCCCGGTGCCCAACGACGGGTTCGGCGACGTCTACCTGGTGGTGGACAACTACCGGGCGCTGGCCGAAGAGAACGAGGTGCTGATCGAGCAGGTGAACGTGATCATCAACCAGGGCCCCTCGTTCGGGGTGCACGTGGTGGTCACCGCCGATCGCGAGTCCGAGCTGCGGCCGCCGGTGCGCAGCGGGTTCGGGTCCCGCGTCGAGCTGCGGCTGGCCGCGGTGGAAGACGCCAAGCTGGTGCGGTCCCGTTTCGCCAAGGACGTCCCGGTCAAGCCCGGCCGCGGCATGGTCGCGGTCAACTACGTCCGACTGGACTCCGACCCGCAGGCCGGTCTGCACACGTTGGTGGCCCGGCCCGCGCTCGCGACCACGCCGGACTACGTGTTCGAGTCCGACAGCGTGATCGACGCGGTCGATCGCCTCACCAGCGCTCAGGCTCCGCCGGTGCGGCGCCTCCCGGCGCGGTTCGACCTCGAGCAGCTGCGGGAGCTGGCCGCGCGGGACACCCGTGAAGGAGTCGGCGCGGGCGGAATCGCTTGGGCCATCTCCGAATTGGATCTCTCGCCGGTCTACCTCAACTTCGCCGAGAACGCGCACCTGATGGTGACCGGGCGACGCGAATGTGGGCGCACGACCACGCTGGCCACCATCATGCGAGAAATCGGCCGGCTGTACGCACCCGGGGCGAGCAGCGCACCGCCGCCCCCGGCAGGGCAGCCGTCGGCGCAGGTGTGGCTGGTGGATCCACGACGTCAGCTGCTGACCACACTGGGTTCGGACTATGTCGAGAAGTTCGCCTACAACCTGGACGGCGTCCAGGCCATGATGGGCGAATTGGCGGCGGTCCTGGCCGGGCGCGAACCGCCGCCCGGTCTGTCCGCGGAGGAGCTGTTGTCGCGGTCGTGGTGGAGCGGCCCGGAGATCTTCCTGATCGTCGACGACATCCAGCAGCTGCCGGCAGGGTTCGATTCGCCGCTGCACAAGGCCGCGCCGTGGGTGACCAGGGCCGCCGATGTCGGGTTGCACGTGCTCGTCACGCGCACCTTCGGTGGTTGGTCGTCGGCGGGCAGCGACCCCATGCTGCGCGCGCTGGCCCAGGCGAACGCGCCGTTGCTGGTGATGGACGCCGATCCGGACGAGGGCTTCATCCGCGGCAAGATGAAGGGTGGCCCGCTGCCCCGCGGCCGAGGCCTGCTGATGGCCGAGGACACCGGCGTGTTCGTGCAGGTCGCATCGACCGAATTGCGGAAATAGGCGCCGACGGATACCGCTGCGCTGGGGTTGGCTGGCTCAGCCCCAGCGCAGCGGTAGTTCTTTGAGCGCGAAACTCTTTGACGGGAAATTGATTTCGGGGACGTAGTCCGCCGGCACGTCGAAGTCGGGGATCTGCCTGAGCCATTCGCCGACGATCACCGTCAGCTCGATGCGGCCGAGGTGGGAGCCCAGGCAGCGGTGCGGCCCGCCACCGAAGCCCCAGTGGCGGTGCACCTTTCCGTCCATGACGAGCTCATTGACGGACGTGGCGTCGTTGTCGTCGCGGTTGACCGCCGCCATGCACAACCGCACCGACGTGCCGGGTGGCAACGTCATGCCGCCGATCTCGACATATTGGGTGGTGATCCGCGGCGCCACCGGCGCCGACGGTTCCAGTCGCACGATCTCCTCGATGAAGACCCGGATCTGCTTCGGGTCGTCGCGAAGCAACTCGCGCAGCTGGGGGCGGCGGGCCAACTCGAGCAGACAGAATCCGATCGCGGCCGTCACCGTGTCCAGACCCGCCAGGATCAGCAGGTGGCTCATGCCCAGCAGTTCCAGGTCGCTGAAGTCGCCGTCACTGGCCATGACGCGCGACAGCATGTCGGACCCCGGGTTCTGCCGGCGTTGCTGGATCACGTCGACCAGGTAGGCCAGCAGGTGCCGGCCCTGCTCGAGGTCGCCCGGGGTGAGATACGGCTTGTCGGCGACGACCGCGTCCTTCCAGGCGATCAGGCGGTCGCGGTCCTCCAACGGCAGACCGTAGAGGTCCATGAAGACCTGAAACGGGTACAGGCGCGCGAAATCCGCCATCACCTCGCACTTGCCCTGGCCGGCGAACGCAGCGATCATCTCGGCTGCGTGCCGCTCCAGCACCGGCCGCGACGCGCTCAGTCCGTGCGGGCTGAAGAACGGCTGCAGGATTTTCCGGTAGCGGGTGTGCTGTGGGGGGTCAAAGGCCAACGGCAGCACCGGCAATGGGTGGCCGGGAGGCTGAAGTATCGTCGACGAGAAGACCTTCGGGTTGCGCAGCGCTGCCAGCACGTCCTCGCGGCGCGTGATGTAGTAGTGGCCGTTCATGAACACCACCGGCCCGGCGTCGCGCAGCACCTTCCACCCCGCACCTCGATCCGCCGCCATCGGTAGCTTCTCGTAATCGAGCCTGGGGAGGTGGAACGTGCCGTGCTGGCCCTGGCCAGGAGTGGTCATGCGCCCGGTCTCCGCTTGTCTCTAGTTCTGCTGGCACATCAATATCGCATGTGCGGCAAAGGGACACGAATCCGCGTGCGGGGCGAATGCGCGGTTCACTGTAGTCGGCGACGGCCGCACCGTGTCGCGGGCTGCACCGAGCGACTACTCTACGACTCGATTCCTTAAGTGCGTCGTCCGGGGAGGAAGCCGGTGAGGGTTCGTCTCGACAAGTCGAAATGCGTGGGCCACGCGCAGTGCTATGCCGTCGATCCGGATCTGTTCCCGATCGACGATTCGGGCTATTCGACACTCGAAGAACACGAGGTCAGGCCCGAGGACGAGCAGCTGACGCGCGATGGCGTCGCCTCCTGTCCCGAGATGGCCCTGGTTCTCGAAGAGGACTGACACCGGCGTGCGCGCAAGGGAAACCGCGGATGAACAACCGGTTGCCTGACATGAACGCGAGTCGACAGGGAGTGAACATTGGCTGGCCTGGAATGAACAGTTGGCTTCGCGTATCGGAGCACCCCCGCTAACAAACTAATCTCATTGGCGAGCGACAGTTCGGATACACGCGGGCTGTCGCTCGGTTGCTGACAACGGGGATCGATCGAGGCTTAAAGGTGCACGTTGTTCTTGACCGGACGTCCGAAACGCGTGGTGGTAGACCACATTTGGGCGCCGTGTTCGGGATCGGCAGGACGCGCCGGCGAGCCCGCCGACTGGGGTGGCGGACCGCGAGGTCTGAGTCGGTGATTCCCAGGTCAGCAGCCGGGGGGTGGCGTTTGCTTACGAAGCCGTGACTACGGCCACCACTGATTCCGATGCGACGGTCGCGATCGCCAGAGGTCGCGACCAACTGAGGAGAACAGGTGTTTGACTTCGGGGCGTTACCGCCGGAGATTAACTCCGGTCGGATGTATGCAGGACCAGGCTCGGGGCCGATGATGGTCGCGTCAGCCGCCTGGGATGTGCTTGCAGCCGAATTGGGCACGGCGGCAAGCGCTTACAACTCGATCATCGACGAGCTGACGAACGGGCCCTGGGTGGGCCCCGCCTCGACGTCGATGGTGGCGGCGATCACGCCCTACGTGACCTGGCTGGGTGCCATCGGCGGTCAGGCCGAGGAGGCCGCCAGCCATGCGCGCGCGGCCGCCGCCGCCTTCGAGGCCGCGTTTGCGATGACGGTCCCGCCTCCGGTGATCGCGGCCAACAGGGTCTTGCTGGCGACCCTGATAGCGACCAACTTCCTCGGGCAGAACTTTCCGGCGATCGCCGCGACCGAGGCCCAATACATGGAGATGTGGGCGCAGGACGCGGCGGCGATGTACACCTACGCCGCGTCGTCGACCACCGCGTCGCAGATGACGCCGTTCACGGCGGCGCCCCAGACCACCACGCCGGACGGTGAATCCGGACAGTTCGCCGCCGTCACACAGGCCACCACGCAGCAGGCCGGCAACACCGCCCAGACCGTGGCCCACACGTCGTCGCAGCTCGCGACGCCGCAGCTGATGTCGGCCACCGCCCCCCAAACGGCGCAGCAAGTCACGACCGCGGCCACCACGGGGACGACCACCGGGACATCGGTGCAGGACGTCCTGCCCAGCCCGACGAACTGGTGGTCGCTCACGCCGGGTAACTACACCGCGATCATCAAACAGACGCTGCAGGCGTACTTCGGGGTGGGTATCGGAAACTTCGGCTGGTCGATCGGCCAGCAGCTGACCTTCGGTCCGGGTGGTGCGACGGCGGGTGCCGGTGGTGCCTGGTTCCCGACGCCGCAGTTCGCGCAATTGGGCCTCGGCAACCTGGGCACCCTGTCCAACGCCACCGGCGCGGTGACCGCGGGTACCGGACAGGCCGCCCAGGTCGGCGGGTTGTCGGTGCCCCAGCAATGGGCCACGCTGGCCTCCACGGTGAGCCCGGCCGATGCCGCCGAGGCGGAGGTCGCGCCGATTCAGACCGTCTCGGCCAGCACCCCACCCGGGAACGCCCTGCTGCGCGGCATGCCGACCGGCGCGGTGGGTCGGCGGGCCGGCGCCGCGGCCGGCTACTCGCACAAATACGGCTTCCGCTACAGCGTCCTGACCCGCCCACCATCGGCCGGATAAGGAAACGTCCAAGTGAACGGAAGTTGTCCAGTAATGAACAGTCGGCACTAGGGAGGCAAGGCACCGCGTGACCCATCTAATCTCACGAGTAAGCCAAGCCCCCGGTGGGCCCGAAGGCAAACCGATCCTCGAGAGCGAGCGAGCCGGAAAAGTAGGGAGGGACTTCAGATGTCTTTTGTGACGACGCAGCCGGAGGCGCTCGCCGCGGCGGCGGGCAGCCTGCAAAGCATCGGCTCGGCGCTCAACGCGCAGAACGCAGCCGCGGCGGCCCCCACCACGGGGGTGGTCCCGGCCGCGGCCGACGAAGTGTCAGCGCTGACAGCGGCGCAGTTCGCCGCGCATGCCCAGATGTACCAAGCCGTCAGCGCTCAGGCGGCGGCGGTCCACGAAATGTTCGTAAACACCCTCAGCATGAGCTCGGGGTCGTATGCCGTGACTGAGGCGGCCAACGCGGCCGCGACGGGTTAAAGGAGTCAATGATGTTGGATTTCGGGGCGTTACCGCCGGAGGTTAATTCGGCGCGGATTTATGCCGGTCCGGGGTCGGGGTCGTTGATGACCGCGGCGTCGGCGTGGAATGCGCTGGCGGCGGAGCTGAACTCGGCGGCGTTGGGCTATGAGAAGTTGATCACCGCGCTCAACAGCGAGGACTGGCTGGGGCCGGCGTCGGCGTCGATGGCCGCCGCGGTCCAGCCGTATGTGACGTGGATGACGACGACGGCTGCTCAGGCCGAGGAGGCGGCCACCCAGGCTCAGGCGGCGGCGGCGGCTTATGAGACCGCGTTGGCGGCGTCGGTGCCGCCGCCGCTGATCGCGGCCAACCGTGCCGAGACCCAGCAGCTGATCTCGACCAACGTGCTGGGGCAGAACACTCCCGCGATCACCCAGCTGGAAGCGCAGTACGGCCAGATGTGGGCGCAGGATGCCAGCGCGATGTACAGCTATGCGGGTCAGTCGGCGACGACGACGAAGTTGACGCAGTTCAGCGCGGCGCCGAAGATCTCCAACGACACGGCCCCGGCGACCCAGAGCGCCGCGGTCACCAGCGCGACGACGAACTCGACGGCGACCAACACCTCGAAGGTGTTGCAGTCGTTGGCGCAGCCCACCACGCAGGCCACGACCAATGCGACGACCAACGCCGCCACGCAGGCGACCCAGGATCCGTTCAGCTATATCTGGTACCTGTTGACCGGGCAGTCGGTCCTGCCGACCAACCTGGGTACCGCCCTGAACGGTTACAGCCCGTGGGCCAGCTTCTTCTATAACACCGAGGGTCTGCCGTACTTCAGTGTCGGTATGGGTAACTTCGGTGTGCAGATGGCCAAGACCCTGGGCATGATCGGGGGCGCGGCTCCGGCGGCGGCCAAGGCCCTGCCCGGCCTGGGCGGGCTGGGTGGTCTGCTCGGCGGTGGCGCCGGCGCGGTGCACCCGGCGGCGGCCATCGGCGGTGCGGCCTCCATCGGTGGCAAGTTGTCGGTGCCGGTGGCCTGGACCGGCGGCCCGGCGATCCCCGCGATGACCCACTCGGCCATCCCGGTCAGCGCCATCAGCGCCGCCCCCGAGGGCGCCGGGGGACCGGGCAACCTGCTCGGTGGCATGCCGCTGGCCGGCATCGGCAGCGGCACCCACGCCGGGGCCGGCCCCCGATACGGGTTCCGCCCCACCGTCATGGCCCGACCCCCCTTCGCCGGATAACGGTCCACAGCACACGAAAGACGCTTTAGCGCGCGAAAAGTGCCGCGCTAAAGCGTCTTTCGATGTGCGGTGCCGTACGCGGCCCGCCGGCGCGGACCTTCTCGTCCCGAGCTGAGCGGCGGCTTGCCGTTGCGACTTTTCTGCGGCCGGATTTTTTCCCCGCCCGTATCGTGGATCCGTGCGTGCGCGCGCGGGGCCGCCGATCAGAAGCCATTCGCCCAGCGCGGTGTTCCCGCAGCTAGTCGCATCGATCGTCGGCGCGACGCACCGCGGGTGTGCCCCTGCACGCCGGTGCGGAAAACGCCCGCCGGCGAGCCGATCACCCTTGCGCGCCGTCTCGTCGAGACGGCGCCCGGACGTCGCGGCAACTTAGCCTTCGCAACAACCAAGCAAACGCTTGGCGGTCGTTCGACCGAGACCAGTTGCGAGGGAAACAGATGTCGTTCGAGCCGGGGGGCCTCGTCGGTGTTTGACTTCGGCGCGTTACCGCCGGAGATCAACTCCGGTCGTTTGTATGCGGGTCCGGGGTCCGGGCCGATGATGGCGGCGTCGGCGGCGTGGGACGAGATCGCAGCGGAGGTCGCCACGGCGGCCAGTGGGTACGGCTCGGTGGTTTCGGAGCTGACCGGGGGACCGTGGGTGGGCGCGGCGGCATCGTCGATGCTGGGGGCGGTGGCACCGTATGCGAGTTGGCTCGGTGCGGTGGCGGCGTTGGCTGAGGAGACGGCCAGTCAGGGCCGGGCGGCGGCGGCGGCGTATGAGGCGGCGTTTGCGATGACGGTGCCGCCGCCGGTGATCGCGGCCAATCGGGTGTTGTTGGCGATGTTGGTCGCGACGAACTTTTTCGGACAGAACACGCCGGCGATCGCGGCGACCGAGGCGCAGTACATGGAGATGTGGGCGCAGGACGCGGCGGCGATGTATGGGTATACGGCGGCGTCGGCGACGGCCTCGCGGTTGGCGCCCTTTGACCCGCCGCCGAGTACCACCACCCCGGATGGGGCGGCAGACCAGGCGTTGGCGGTGACCCAGGCCGTCCAGCAGCCGGCGGGCAACGCCGCGCAGACCGCCGCCAACGCGTCGTCTCAGCTCGCAACGCCGCAGGTGTTGCCGGCCACCGCGTCGCAAACGACGCAGCAGGTCACGGCTGCGGCCACGGGGTCGACCACGACCGGCACCTCGCTGCAGGACATCCTGCCCAGCCCGACGAACTGGTGGTCGCTGGCACCTGGTAACTACACCACGCTGCTCAAACAGAGCACGTCTCTCTTGTATCAGTCGAACGGTTTGGCCAGCTTCGGCATGTCGATGGGCCAGCAGTTGACGTTCGGTCCGGGTGGTGCCACGGCGGGTGCCGGTGGTGCCTGGTTCCCGACGCCGCAGTTCGCTCAGCTGGGCCTGGGCAATCTGGGCAGCGTCGGCGGCGGAGCGGTATCGGCAGGAGCCGGGACGGCCTCGCACGTGGGGGCGCTGTCCGTGCCCCAGCAGTGGGCCACGCTGACCTCCGCGGTCGGCCCGGCCGATGCCGCCGACGCCGAGGCCATTCCCGCGCAGGAGGCCGGTGCTGCAACCAGCCCGCCGGGCAACGCGCTTTTGCGCGGCATGCCCACCGGCACCATCGGCCGGCGCACCGCCGCCGCGGGCTATTCACACAAGTACGGCTTCCGCTACAGCGTGCTCACACGCCCACCATCGGCCGGGTAGGCGGCGGGAATGAACTGCGCTGAGATTGGGTTCGGGGCGGCTCGCCGCAACCGCATTTTCGTCAAATCAAGATTCGAGCCACGCCGCACAACCAGTTAAGGAGTCAATGATGTTGGATTTCGGGGCGTTACCGCCGGAGGTTAATTCGGCGCGGATTTATGCCGGTCCGGGGTCGGGGTCGTTGATGACCGCGGCGTCGGCGTGGAATGCGCTGGCGGCGGAGCTGAACTCGGCGGCGTTGGGCTATGAGAAGTTGATCACCGCGCTCAACAGCGAGGACTGGCTGGGGCCGGCGTCGGCGTCGATGGCCGCCGCGGTCCAGCCGTATGTGACGTGGATGACGACGACGGCTGCTCAGGCCGAGGAGGCGGCCACCCAGGCTCAGGCGGCGGCGGCGGCTTATGAGACCGCGTTGGCGGCGTCGGTGCCGCCGCCGCTGATCGCGGCCAACCGTGCCGAGACCCAGCAGCTGATCTCGACCAACGTGCTGGGGCAGAACACTCCCGCGATCACCCAGCTGGAAGCGCAGTACGGCCAGATGTGGGCGCAGGATGCCAGCGCGATGTACAGCTATGCGGGTCAGTCGGCGACGACGACGAAGTTGACGCAGTTCAGCGCGGCGCCGAAGATCTCCAACGACACGGCCCCGGCGACCCAGAGCGCCGCGGTCACCAGCGCGACGACGAACTCGACGGCGACCAACACCTCGAAGGTGTTGCAGTCGTTGGCGCAGCCCACCACGCAGGCCACGACCAATGCGACGACCAACGCCGCCACGCAGGCGACCCAGGATCCGTTCAGCTATATCTGGTACCTGTTGACCGGGCAGTCGGTCCTGCCGACCAACCTGGGTACCGCCCTGAACGGTTACAGCCCGTGGGCCAGCTTCTTCTATAACACCGAGGGTCTGCCGTACTTCAGTGTCGGTATGGGTAACTTCGGTGTGCAGATGGCCAAGACCCTGGGCATGATCGGGGGCGCGGCTCCGGCGGCGGCCAAGGCCCTGCCCGGCCTGGGCGGGCTGGGTGGTCTGCTCGGCGGTGGCGCCGGCGCGGTGCACCCGGCGGCGGCCATCGGCGGTGCGGCCTCCATCGGTGGCAAGTTGTCGGTGCCGGTGGCCTGGACCGGCGGCCCGGCGATCCCCGCGATGACCCACTCGGCCATCCCGGTCAGCGCCATCAGCGCCGCCCCCGAGGGCGCCGGGGGACCGGGCAACCTGCTCGGTGGCATGCCGCTGGCCGGCATCGGCAGCGGCACCCACGCCGGGGCCGGCCCCCGATACGGGTTCCGCCCCACCGTCATGGCCCGACCCCCCTTCGCCGGATAACCGGTGCCGGTCGCTCGGCAGCATGACCTACGGGTTAACAAAGCGGGTCGGATACGGGTGGAGGCTCCGTGCTCGGAGGCCGGTCGCGGTGGGCCTCGGGACCACTGCGGGCGGGCCGCCCACCGGTTGCTAGCGGTTCGTCGGGTAATGATGGCAATCAGATTTTTAAGGGGCCTGCCCTGCAGTAGCACCCCGGCAGACGTCGACCAGGGTCTTTCTCCAACGACTCCGTCACAGTTTGCTGTGACGGAGCTGAAAGGGAGGCGATCCGGGCCAGACGCTGTTACTGTGGCGTTACCAAAAATGAATTCGTCGTACCGTCACGTGAACAGTTGCAAACAGGCGGCTTCCGAAAGAGCTTCAAAGGCCGCTGTCATCTACTCTCTGCAGAGTCGGGGAATGAACTTAGGAGGGATCAAGCATGTCTTTCGTGACCACACAGCCTGAGGCTTTGGCTGCGGCGGCCGGAAACCTGCAGGCCATCGGCTCAACGCTGAGCGCTCAGAACGCGGCTGCAGCCGCCCCCACGACCGGGGTCGTTCCGGCTGCGGCCGACGAGGTGTCGGCGCTGACGGCGGCGCAGTTCGCAGCGCACGCGCAGATGTACCAGGCAGTCAGCGCTCAGGCCGCCGCCATTCACGAGGCGTTCGTGAACACGCTGTCGATGAGCTCGGGCTCCTACGCTGCGACCGAGGCAGCCAACGCAGCTGCTGCGGGCTGATCGGACCGGCGGTTGGATGGTTTGGGGCCGGACGTCATTGACGTGGTCTTCCGCCGCCTGACCGCCCAGCTACCGATGATCTCGGGGGCTGACGGCCGGACAACTCAAACGCCGGAGTTCGGGTTTGACGTCCGTCTCACCGTGTTACAGCGACCGGTGGCCGCCGGCTGACGGGAAGGGGGGATCATCCTTTTGTATTCGGCTCGGCGGTTCGCCAGCGCGTAACCGGTCCGGCCATCGTCGTAACCACCGCAAGTATCTGAGTACTCACGCAATAAAAGGAGACAGCCAACATGGCAACACGTTTCATGACCGACCCGCACGAAATGCGGGCGATGGCGGGCCGCTTCGAGGTCCACGCCCAGACCGTCGAGGACGAGGCCCGCAAGATGTGGGCGTCGTCGATGAACATCGCCGGCTCGGGCTGGAGCGGTCAGGCGCAGGCCACCTCGTACGACACCATGGGTCAGGTCAACCAGGCCTTCCGCAACATCGTCAACATGCTCCACGGGGTGCGCGACGGGCTGATCCGCGACGCGAACAACTACGAGCAGCAAGAGCAGGCCTCGCAGCAAATCCTCAGCAGCTAGCGCTAAAAACCGCGGCTGCGTACCATTCCAGACATTAGGAGACCGTTATGACAATCAATTACCAGTTCGGCGATGTCGACGCCCACGGTGCCTTGATCCGCGCCCAGGCCGCGTCTCTGGAGGCTGAGCACCAGGCCATCGTTCGCGATGTGCTTGCTGCGGGTGACTTCTGGGGCGGTGCCGGTTCGGTGGCCTGCCAGGAGTTCATCACCCAATTGGGTCGCAACTTCCAGGTGATCTACGAGCAGGCCAACGCCCACGGGCAGAAGGTGCAGAGCGCCGGCAGCAACATGGCCAGCACCGACAGCGCCGTTGGGTCCAGCTGGGCCTAACCCCAACTTCAGGCGCGGCAGCACACCGACGTGTGGTGTGCTGCCGCGTCCTGCGGTTATCGTGCACTTTGAACCCTCGAGGTATTGATGGACCAACAGACCGCCCGCACTGACATCACCGTTAACGTCGACGGTTTCTGGATGCTCCAGGCACTCCTGGACATTCGGCACGTCGCCCCGGAGCTGCGGTGCCGGCCGTATGTTTCGACCGATTCGAGCGACTGGCTCAACGAGCATCCCGGAATGGCGGTGATGCGCGAGCAGGGCATCGTCGAGAACGACCAGGTGAACGAGCAGGTGGCCGCCCGGATGAGGGTGCTCGCCGCGCCGGACCTCGAGGTCATCGCCCTGCTGTCCCGGGGCAAGTTGCTCTACGGCGTGGTGGACGACGAGAACCAGCCGCCCGGGTCGCGCGACATCCCCGACAATGAGTTCCGGGTGGTGCTGGCGCGTCGCGGTCAGCACTGGGTGTCCGCGGTACGGGTGGGCAGCGACATCACCGTCGACGACGTCGCCATCGCCGACAGCTCCTCGATCGCGTCGCTGGTCCTGGACGCGCTCGAATCGATACACCACGCGGAACCGGCGGCCATCAACGCGGTGAACGTGCCGCTGGAAGAGATGCTGGAAGCGACGAAGTCGTGGCAGGAGTCGGGCTTCAACGTGTTCTCCGGCGGTGACCTGCGGCGGATGGGCATCAGCGCCGCCACCGTGGCCGCGCTGGGCCAGGCGCTCTCCGACCCCGCGGCCGAGGTCGCGGTGTACGCGCGTCAATACCGGGACGACGCGAAGGGCCCCAGCGCCTCGGTGCTGTCGCTCAAAGACGGTTCCGGTGGCCGCATCGCGCTCTACCAGCAGGCGCGGACGGCCGGGTCGGGGGAGGCCTGGCTGGCCATCTGCCCGGCGACCCCCCAGTTGGTACAGGTGGGCGTCAAGACCGTGCTCGACACACTTCCCTACGGCGAGTGGAAAACCCACAGCAGGGTCTGAGATTCGACGAAACACAAAGTTCACCAATGTCTTTGCACTCAACATGCGGTTGAGATGCCAACACGGCATACTTCTCTAAGAGATTTCAGCAAATCTCAAACCGGCGTCACCAAAGCTATTAATCGCAAGGCGGGGTAGATGGAATTCGGAATAGTCGAGCTGCACTTTCCTGGGGGCCGCAGCGCCCCGGAAAGCGGGCCGGCGCAGACCCCCGCCCGGCTGGCGGCGCGGGGCAACACGTTCACGACGGTAAGGGGTTCAGGGCGATGACTGCGGTAGTTGAAGCGCTACAGCCTGACGTTGAGGGAGTTTCGCAGCCTCGGGCGGTCGTGGTCGGCGTTATGGCCGGCGCGGGCGTACAGATCGGCGTCCTACTGGACGCCAACGCCCCCGTGTCGGTGATGACCGAGCCGCTGCTGAAGGTGGTCAACAGCCGGCTCAGGGAGCTCGGCGAGGCGCCGTTGGAGGCCACGGGTCGCGGCAGGTGGGCACTCTGCCTGGTCGACGGCACGCCCCTGCGGGCCACCCAGTCCCTGACCGAACAGGACGTCTACGACGGTGACCGGCTGTGGGTCCGGTTCATCCAGGACACCGAACATCGCTCGCAGGTCATCGAGCACATCTCCACCGCGGTGGCGGCGGACCTGAGCAAACGGTTCGCCGCGATCGACCCGGTCGTTGCGGTCCAGGTCGGTGCGTCGATGGTGGCGGCGGGCGTCACCGCCGCCTCGGGCTTGCTGCTCTGGTACCGGTGGCACCACAACTCCTGGCTGCCGACGGCGTACTCCGCGGTGATCGCCGCGGTGGTGCTCGGCGTCTCGTTGATGCTGCTGATGCGGGCGCGCACCGACCAGGATCGCCGCGTCGGCGACATCCTGTTGCTGAGCGGCCTGGCACCCCTCACTGTCGCCGCGGCGGCGGCTCCCCCCGGCGGGGTGGGCTCCCCACACGCGGTGTTGGGCTTCGGCGTGCTGACCATCGCCGCGATGCTCGCCGTGCGTTTCACCGGGCGCCGGCTGGCCCTGTACACCGCGCTCATCACCATCAGCCTGGTCACGGCGATCGCGGCCCTGGCGCGAATGGTCGCCATGACGAGCGCTGTGACTTTGCTGACCAGCGTCGTCCTCGTGTGCGTGCTCGTCTACCACACCGCGCCTGCGCTCTCGCGCCGGTTGGCCGGCATCCGCCTGCCGGTGTTCCCCTCGGCGACCAGCCGGTGGGTGTTCGAGGCCCGGCCCGACCTGCCCACCACCGTGGTTCGCTCCGACGGTGGCCCCCCGGTTCTCGAGGGACCCGCGTCCGTCCGCGACGTCCTGGTGCAGGCCGAACGCGCCCGTTCTTTCCTGTCGGGTCTGCTGATCGGTCTGGGCGTGCTGATGGTCGTCTCGCTGGCGGCGTTGTCGGACCCGCACACCGGTCAGCGCTGGTTGCCGCTGCTGCTGGCCGGCTTCAGCGCCGGGTTCCTGATGCTGCGCGGGCGCTCCTACGTCGACCGCTGGCAGGCGATCACCCTGGCCGTCACCGCAGTCCTCATCGTCGGTGCGGTCGTGGCGCGGTACGCGCTCGTGTTGCAGTCGCCCCTGGCCGTGTCGATCAGCGCGGCGATCCTGGTGCTGCTGCCCGCGGCGGGGCTTACGTCCGCGGCCGTGGTGCCCAACACGATCTACAGCCCGCTGTTCCGCAAGTTCGTGGAATGGATCGAATACCTCTGCCTGATGCCGATCTTCCCGCTGGCATTGTGGTTGATGAATGTCTATGCAGCAATCCGCTACCGGTAGTAGCAAGGTGTGGCGAGGGCGCGCATCCGCTGCCGCCCTCGCCGCAATCTTGCTCGCCTCAGGAGCATTGGCCGGCTTGCCGCCCGCTTATGCGATTTCGCCGCCGACGATCGATCCGGGGGCGGTGCCGCCCGACGGTCCGCCCGGGCCGCCGGCGCCGATGAAGCAGAACTCGTACTGCACCGAGGTCGGGGTGCTGCCCGGAACGGACTTCCGGCTGCAGCCCAAGTACATGGACATGCTGAACCTGCAGGAGGCATGGCAGTTCGGCCGCGGTGCCGGCGTGAAGGTGGCCGTCATCGACACCGGTGTGAGCCCGCACCCGAGGTTTCCGCACCTGATCCCCGGCGGTGACTACGTCATGGGCGGTGACGGGCTGTCGGACTGCGACGCGCACGGCACCATCGTCGCCTCGATGATCGGCGCCGCCCCGGCCAACGGCGCGGGGGTGCCGCCGGCGGCGCCGCGCCGGCCGGTCACCATTCCCACCACCGAGCCGCCGCCGAAAGCGCCGCCGCCCCAGACGGTGACGTTATCGCCGCTGCCGCAGACCGTGACGATGGTTCCCCCCTCGCCGCAGGAGGAGCCGCCCGCTCCCGGACCGTTCGGGGCGCCTCCACCGCAACCGGCCGCGCCGGCGGGTCCGCCGCCGGGACCGCCGCAGGGCGGACAGGCTCCGGCGGGCGGGCAGGCTCCGCAGGGCGGGCAGGCTCCGGCGGGCGGCGCTCAACCGCCGCAAGGCGGGCAGGCTCCGGCGGGCAACCGCACGGGCGGCACGGTGACGATCCCGAGCTACTCCGGTGGCGGGCACGTAATCCGCGTTGACAATCCACGCCCGCTCGACCCGCCGCCACCGCCACCTCCACCGCCGGCGCCGTCGGCCGGTCCCGACGCATTCAGCGGTATCGCCCCGGATGTGGACATCATCGCGATTCGCCAGTCCAGCCAGGCCTTCGGTCTCAAGGACGCCTACACCGGCGACGAGGACCCGCAGACCCGGGCGAAGATCGACGACGTGCAGACGATGGCGCGGGCGATCGTCCACGCCGCCAACATGGGCGCGCAGGTGATCAACATCTCGGATGTCACCTGCATGAGCGCCCGCAACATCATCGACCAGCGCGCGCTGGGCGCCGCGGTGCGCTACGCAGCGGTCGACAAGAACGCCGTCATCGTGGCGGCGGCCGGCGACACCAGCAAGAAGGACTGCAAGCAAAACCCGCCGCATGATCCCTTGCAGCCCAACGACCCTCGCAACTGGAACGCCGTCACCACGGTCGTGACGCCGTCCTGGTTCAGCGACTACGTGCTGACGGTCGGGGCGGTCGACGAAGACGGCCGGCCGTTGACCCAGGGCAGCCAGGGGCAGGGATCGACGAGCGTGGCCGGTCCATGGGTGGGAATCGCCGCACCCGGCACCGACGTTGTCGGGCTGTCGCCCCGGGACGACGGCGTCATCAATGCGATCGACGGACCCGACAACACGCTGCTGGTTCCGTCCGGCACCAGTTTCTCGGCCGCGATCGTTTCCGGTGTCGCCGCGCTCGTTCGCGCCAAGTTCCCCCAGCTGTCGGCTTACCAGGTCATCAACCGGTTGACCCGCACCGCCCGCGCACCGGCGCGCGGCGTGGACAACCAGATCGGCCACGGCATCGTCGACCCGGTGGCGGCGCTGACGTGGGATGTGCCCGAGGGACCGTTGAAGCCGCCGCAGCAACTTTCGGCGCCGCTGAACATCCCCAAGCCCGCGCCGGCCCGCGATATGGTGCCGGTGTGGGTGGCCGCCGGAGGCCTGCTCGGGGCGTTACTGATCGGTGGGGGCGTGTTTGGTACGGCGATGCTGATGAAGCGATCGCGGAAGCAGCAATGAGGGCGGAGCAGTAACAGTCATGAAAGCGCAGCGCAGGTTCGGGTTGTCTTTGTCGTGGCCACGGGTCACGGCGGTGTTCCTGGTGGACATCGTCATCCTGGTGGTGGCGAGCCATTGCCCAGAGTCCTGGCAGGGCGCCTACCGCATCGCGTTCTGGGTGGGTGTCGGCCTCGCAGCGCTGATCGCGCTGTTGTCGTTGGTGACCTATCACGGCATCACGGTGACATCGGGATTGGCGACCTGGCTGTGGGATTGGTCCGCCGATCCGGGCACCGCGCTGGGAGCGGGCTGCACTCCGCCCCACGACTACCAGCGCAAATTCGGACGCGACAAGGTCGGTGTGCGCGAGTACGAGGGCCAGCTGGTGACCGTGATCGCGGTCAACGGGGGCGACGACGATCCGTCGTCGCGGCACCGGCACCGGACATCGCCGCCCACCCTGCTGGTGCAGGCCGTCGCTGATGGCTTGCGCCAGTTCGACATTCACCTCGACGACATCGACATCGTGTCGGTGAAGGTGCGCCGCGGCGGCAACGCCGCGGAGTTGTCGAAGCTCGACGACTGGGGCCCCGAGGAGTGGGAGGTGGCCAACGGCGAGCCCAGCTCGTATGTCCGCCGGACCTGGCTGGTGCTGCGGATGAACCCGCAGCGCAACATCGCCGCGGTGGCGGTCCGTGATTCGCTGGCTTCGACGTTCGTGGCGGCCACCGAGCGGCTTGCGCAGGATCTCGACGGACTCACTTGCGCCGCAAGGCCGTTGACCGCCGAGGAGATCACCGAGGTGGACCGCGCGGTGCTGGCCGACCTGGAGCCGACCTGGAGCCGGCCCGGCTGGCGCCACCTCAAGCATTTCAACGGCTTCACCACCAGCTTCTGGGTGACGCCCGCCGACCTCTCCACCGACACACTCGACGAGCTGTGGCAGGCGGATACCGTAGCCACCGTGCTGACCGTCCGGCTCACCGCGCGAGCGGGCCGGCCGCAGATTTCGGCCTGGGTCCGCTACCACAGCGAAAAGCGGCTGCCCCGAGACGTGTCCGCCGGCCTCAACCGCCTCACCGGACGTCAGCTGGCGGCCGTCCGTGCCAGCTTGCCCGCACCGGCCACACGCGACCTGCTTGTCGTGCCGAGCCGCGGCCTGCGTGACGACGACGACCTAGTGCTGTCGGTCGACCAGCTGCGAGGGAGCCCGGCGGGCGTGCCTGTAGCGCAATGACGCGGCCGCAATCGACGGCTGAAGGCGCCCGCAATGCGATGGTCGCCGGCCTGTTGGCATCCGGGATATCGGTCAACGGGCTACAACCGAGTCACAACCCGCAGGTGGCATCGCAGATGTTCACCACCGCAAGCAATTTGGATCCCGGTATGTGCGACGCCTGGCTGGCGCGGCTACTGGCGGGGGAGCGCAGCATCGAGGTGCTCGCCGGCGCGTGGGCGTCGGTCCGGACGTTCGGATGGGAGACCCGCCGGCTCGGGGTCACCGATCTGCACTTCCGTCCCCAGGTTTCGGACGGCTTGTTCCTGCAGCTGGCCGTCACCAGCGTCGAGTCGCTTGCGTGCGCCTACGCGGCCGTTCTCGCCGAGGCCAAGCGCTACGAGGAGGCCGCGGAGCTGCTCGACGGGATCGAGCCCCGCCAGCCGTTCGAGCAGGAGCTGGTCGACTACGTGCGGGGTGTGCTGTATTTCCGCACCGGCCGGTGGCCCGACGTGCTCAATCAGTTCCCGGAGGGCAAGGTCTGGCGTCAGCCCGAGCTCAAGGCCGCCGGCGCGGCGATGGCCACCACGGCCCTGGCGTCGCTCGGTGTCTTCGAGGAGGCGCTGCGGCGTGGCCAGGATGCCGTCGAGGGCGACCGGGTCCCGGGCGCGGCCAACATTGCCCTGTACACCCAGGGCATGTGCTTGCGACACCTGGGACGCGAGGACGAGGCCGTCGAGCTGCTGCGCCGGGTGTATTCGCGGGACCCGAAGTTCAGCCCGGCCCGTGAAGCGCTGGACAACCCGAACTATCGACTGGTCCTGACGGACCCGGAAACCATTGAGGCGCGCACCGATCCGTGGGATGCGGACAGCGCGCCGACCCGGGCGGAGGTGGAGGCCGCGCGCCACGCCGAGGAGGCCGCGCGGTATCTCGCCGAGGGTGACGCGGAGCTCAACGCGATGCTGGGCATGGAGCGCGCCAAGCGGGAGATCAAGCTCATCAAGGCGACGACGAAGGTGAATCTGGCGCGCGCCAAGATGGGCCTCCCCGTGCCGGTGACGTCGCGGCACACCCTGCTGCTGGGGCCGCCCGGGACCGGTAAGACGTCGGTGGCGCGGGCATTCGCCAAGCAGCTGTGCGGCTTGACGGTGCTACGCAAGCCGGTGGTGGTGGAGACCAGCCGGACCAAGCTGTTGGGCCGATACATGGCCGACGCGGAGAAGAACACCGAGGAGATGCTCGAGGAAGCCCTTGGCGGCGCGGTGTTTTTCGACGAGATGCACACCTTGCACGAGAAGGGTTACCAGCAGGGTGACCCATACGGGAACGCGATCATCAACACGTTGCTGTTGTACATGGAGAACCACCGCGACGAACTCGTGGTCTTCGGTGCGGGCTACGCCAAGGCGATGGAAAAGATGCTCGATGTGAACCAGGGTCTGCGGCGGCGGTTTTCGACCGTGATCGAGTTCTTCAGCTATACCCCGGACGAGCTGGTCGCGCTGACCCGGTTGATGGGCCAGGAGAACGAGGACGTTATCACCGAGGAAGCGGCTCAATCCCTACTGCCTTCGTACACCAGGTTTTATCTCGACGAGAGCTACTCCGAAGACGGGGACTTGATCCGGGGCATCGATACGCTCGGCAACGCCGGTTTCGTGCGCAACGTGGTGGAGAAGGCACGCGATCACCGCAGCTTCCGCCTGGACGACGAGGACCTGGACGCGGTGCTGTCCAGCGACGTCACCGAGTTCAGCGAGCGGCAGCTCTTGCGGTTCAGGGAGCTGACTCAGGAGGATCTTGCCGAGGGCCTCAGCGCAGCAGTCGCGGAGAACAAGACCACGTAAGCCCGCTCCGGTTCCCGCCAGTAGTGCGTGCCGGCCTGTGCCGGCAACCTCGCGACTGGGGCGGCCGCCCGCCTGCCCGATGGTTTCTACAGGTCACTCTTGAGAAAAGTCCGGCGCTCGGCAACGTCCTGTTCGTCGCCACACGGCCACAAATGCGCCCGAAAACAGTACTTGAACTGCGAAAATCGGCTCCCAGGAAACTGGCAGCAGCTAATCAGCGGTGCGGGAGTGTAGCCCGTTTACCCTTCGTGTTGATGAACACTAGGGGAATGGCATGGCAATCAACTATTACCTCGGCGACGCCGAACGCCCGGGGCGCTCTCGTCCGCGCCGCGGCAGCGTCTCTGGACCCTGATTGCAGGTCATCGACGAGCGGGCCACGCTCACGGACAGTCTGGAGCGTGCCGGCAGTAACAGAGCGGCCACCGACAGTGCGGTCGGTTCTCGCCAGCGAAAACGAGATTTGAGATCGAG
>NZ_LZJM01000054.1:0-795 GCF_001667665.1 Mycobacterium sp. E342 | reverse complement strand
GCAACGTCCCGAGCGGGCGAACTTCTCCAGCAGGTCGACGGCGCGTCCGACGCTCTCGGAAGGTTTGCTCATCCGGCTGGAGATCTCTCGCGCGCGCGCCGTGTACTCCGGGGCGAGGATCTTGCGCAGGTCTTTGACCAGCGTTTCGCGGGTGCTTGCCGAAAAACGGCGCGACGTGCCGACCTTCAATTGTTTGATGTGTGATCCCCAGAACGGCTGGTCGCCCGCGGTCCACAGAATCAAGGTCGGTATTCCGGCGCGCAGACCCGCGGCCGTGGTGCCCGAGCCGCCGTGGTGAACCACCGCCCGACAGGCGGGGAAGATCTTCGTGTAATTCACCACGCCCACGAGCTTGACGTGGTCGGGATGTGGCACCCCGCTGAAGTCGGTTCCGCCGAAACACAGCAGCGCCCGCTCACCCAAGGTCGCGCAGGCCGAGCTGATCATCTCGACTGTGGCGGAAGGAGATTCGAGCGCTATGCTGCCAGATCCGAAGCAGATAGGTGGTTTCCCCTGCGCGATCCAAGACGCGACCTCGTCATCTGCGTCGGTCGGCAGCTCCATTGTCAGGGCCCCAACGAAAGGGCGCCGGTCGCCCCACTTGGCCCACTCGGCCGCCAGCCCGGGGAAGCAAACTTGGTCGTAGCCCTGGATTTCCAACGAGCCTCGTTCGGCGATCCGTCGTTGCGAGCGACGTGTCGCCTTCGGCAGGCCCAGGTCGCGGCGCTGCGCGTTGTCGACCTTTTTGGTTGAACGCCAAAACAGCCACTCCACGGCCGTCATGGTGGAACGCAT
>NZ_LZJM01000053.1:0-517 GCF_001667665.1 Mycobacterium sp. E342 | reverse complement strand
CCGTCGAGTACGAGGGCGCCACCATCCCGGTCCCCGTCGACGCTCAGACGCTGCAGAAGATCTGCGAGATCACCGACGGCCAGTCGTTCCACGCCGACAGCCTGGAGTCGCTGAAGAACGTCTACTCGACCCTGCAGCGCCAGATCGGCTACGAGACCGTCAAGGGCGACGCCAGCCTGGCCTGGATGCTGCTGGGCGCCGTCGCCATGGCGGGCGCCGTCCTGGCGGGCCTGTTCCTCAACCGCCGGCTGCCCTCCTGAGCGGTCAGACCGGAAGCCGCCGGTTGATCAGCAGCGCCAGCGCCGTCGCGATCAGGGCGGTGATGACGCCCAGCCGCAACCAGCCGGCGCTGCCCGGCCCGGGCACGGTGCGGTAGCCGATGTCCTTCTCGATGGCGTTGTAGCTCTTCGAGAGCTCGGCCAGGTTGCCGGCGGTGTAGGACTGCCCGCCGGAGAGCTTGGCGATCATCTTCATCTGGTCCGTCGCAACCGGGACGGCGACCCGCTGCCCGTCCATC
>NZ_LZJM01000052.1:0-508 GCF_001667665.1 Mycobacterium sp. E342 | reverse complement strand
TTGTCCAGAATTGTCGCGGTGGCCGGAGCGCCATTGCCGTATTGGCACACCTGCGCAGTGATGATCACATTGTTCTTCGCGCGCGCCACGTTGGGGCAGATCCAACCGGTGGGCTTCCCGTCCTGCAGTTCCGTCGCGGTCCACGTCAGATCCTTGCCGGCGGCGTCGGTCTTTTGGAATCTCCATCTCGATATGTCGTCTTTGCGGTGCAAAACGGCGTTGTCGCAGGAATTTACGGGCTTCGCGAGCCCATTGTCGAGCAACTGAGTCGCTGCTTTGGAATCGACGACCGTCGCAACGGCTTGACGGACCGCATGCTCGTACGTGTCCTTGTCCTCTTTGTAGAGATTGCTCCGCCACGCGGTGTAAGCCACCCCCACCGAGTACGTGTCTGGCGCGATCAGCGGTTCGCACTCGGGGTCACCCTCGTCGGCGAAGGCGGCCACGGGCGGGGAGGTCGCGCCGGGCGGAGGTTTGGACGCCCAGTTGAGTTTCGCACCGACAATCT
>NZ_LZJM01000051.1:0-526 GCF_001667665.1 Mycobacterium sp. E342 | reverse complement strand
AGATTGTCGGTGCGAAACTCAACTGGGCGTCCAAACCTCCGCCCGGCGCGACCTCCCCGCCCGTGGCCGCCTTCGCCGACGAGGGTGACCCCGAGTGCGAACCGCTGATCGCGCCAGACACGTACTCGGTGGGGGTGGCTTACACCGCGTGGCGGAGCAATCTCTACAAAGAGGACAAGGACACGTACGAGCATGCGGTCCGTCAAGCCGTTGCGACGGTAGCCGACGCGAAAACGGCGACTCAGTTGCTCGACAATGGGCTCGCGAAGCCCGTAAATTCCTGCGACAACGCCGTTTTGCACCGCAAAGACGACATATCGAGATGGAGATTCCAAAAGACCGACGCCGCCGGCAAGGATCTGACGTGGACCGCGACGGAACTGCAGGACGGGAAGCCCACCGGTTGGATCTGCCCCAACGTGGCGCGCGCGAAGAACAATGTGATCATCACTGCGCAGGTGTGCCAATACGGCAATGGCGCTCCGGCCACCGCGACAATTCTGGACAAGATGTCGGAGAAGATACC
>NZ_LZJM01000050.1:0-876 GCF_001667665.1 Mycobacterium sp. E342 | reverse complement strand
ATTCTTCCCGACGACGGCCGCATGTTATTGCATACCATTTTGACCTACACCCAGAAGCAGCAGTACGAACGCGGCGTCTCCATCACGATGAACGACCTTCGATTCGCGCGGTTCATTGGCACTGAAATCTTCCCGGGCGGACAATTACCGGCGCAGGAAGACATCTTCAGGTTCGCCGGCGAAGCGGGGTTCTCCGTGCAGCAGGTCCAATTGCTGCAGGAGCACTACGAGCGCACGCTCAACATCTGGGCGGCGAACCTGGAGGCCAACCGCCAACGGGCGGTCGAGATCCAGTCCGAAGAGGTCTACAACAAGTACATGCACTACCTGACCGGCTGTGAGAACTTCTTCCGCAAGGGCATCAGCAATGTCGGGCAGTTCACCCTCGTGAAGTAGGTCGCGAGGGGCTGGGGTCCGCTACTTTTCCAACGTGAACTGGTCGACGTCGGTGTAACCCTGGCGGAACAGCTTCGCGCACCCGGTCAGGTACTTCATGTAGCGGTCGTAGACCTCTTGGGACTGGATGGCGATGGCCTGCTCGCGATTGGCCTCGAGGGCGGCCGCCCAGGTCTCCAGGGTCCTCGCGTAGTGCAGCTGCAGCGAGTGGACCCTGGTCAGCTCGAAGCCCGCCGTGACCGCGTACTCGCCGACGGTCTGCGGTGTCGGCAGCCACCCGCCGGGGAAGATCTCGGTCAAGATGAACTGCGAGAAGTGCACGATCTCGTGGGTCAGCTTCATGCCCCGCGCCCGGGCGTCTTTGAAGGACGGGCGAACGATGGTGTGCAACAACATCACCCCGTCGGACGGCAGCGCTTGGTAGGCCATCTTGAAGAAGCGCCCGTAGGGCTGGCGGCCGAAATGCTCGAAGGCGCCGAT
>NZ_LZJM01000049.1:0-788 GCF_001667665.1 Mycobacterium sp. E342 | reverse complement strand
ATGACTTTCGGGGACCGGTCGTGGACCTACCGGGAGCTTGATGAGTCGGCGAATCGGTTAGCGCACTTACTCGTTGCTCGTGGGGCGGGTCCGGGTGGGTGTGTGGGGTTGTTGTTGCCGCGCGGCGCGCAGGCGATCGTGGCGATGTTGGCGGTGCTCAAGTCGGGGGCGGCCTATGTGCCAATGGATCCGGGCTTGCCCGCGGCCCGGGTGGGGTTCCTGGTGGCTGACGCCGCCCCGGTCGCGGTACTGACCACCACCGAGTTGCGCTCGCGGCTGGATGGTCATGGCGTGGCGGTGATTGATGTCAGTGATCCCGCTATCGATGCCCAACCGGCCACCCGACCACCGGGCCCGGCTGCTGAGGATGTGGCGTATTTGATTTACACCTCGGGCACTACCGGGGTGCCTAAAGGTGTTGCCGTTACCCATGGCAACGTGACCCAGCTGTTGGCGTCGCTGGATGGTGCGGTGGAGCGGGTGGGGGTGTGGTCGCAGTGGCATTCGTATTCCTTTGATGTGTCGGTGTGGGAGATTTTCGGTGCGCTGTTGGGTGGGGGCCGGTTGGTGGTGGTGCCCGAGGCGGTGGTGGGTTCCCCGGATGATTTGCAGGGCTTGCTGATTGCTGAACGGGTCAGTGTGTTGAGTCAGACCCCGTCGGCGGTGGCGATGCTTTCGCCGCAGGGGTTGGAGTCGGTGGCGTTGGTGGTGGCCGGGGAGGCGTGTCCGGCTGAGGTGGTCAATCGGTGGGCGTCGGGGCGGGTGATGCTCAACGCTTACGGGCCGAC
>NZ_LZJM01000048.1:0-1327 GCF_001667665.1 Mycobacterium sp. E342 | reverse complement strand
TGGAGGGTGTCGATCAGGCGGTGGTGATCGCCCGCGAGGACCACCCCGGCGACAAACGCCTGATCGGCTACATCACCCAATCTGATTCGGGGGCAGTCGATCCGGCCACCATCCGCACCCAACTCGCAGATCGGCTACCCGCCTATATGGTGCCGGCCGCGATCATCGTGCTCGACGCCCTCCCACTAACAGTCAACGGCAAACTCGACACCCGCGCCCTACCCGCCCCCGACTACACCGGTGAGGGGTATCGCGCCCCGGGCAGTCTGCTCGAGGAAGTCCTGGCCGGCATTTATGCCCAAGTGCTTGGTCTGGAGCGGGTCGGGGTCGATGACTCGTTCTTCGATCTGGGTGGGGACTCGTTGTCGGCGATGCGGCTGATCGCGGCCATCAATAATTCTTTGGATGCTGACTTGTCGGTGCGGGCGGTGTTTGAGGCGCCCACCATCGCCCAGTTGGCACCCCGCATCCAGGCCGGGGGTGGGGGTGGGCTGGCCCCGCTGACGGCCCAGCAGCGGCCGGCAGTGGTGCCGTTGTCGTTTGCCCAGTTGCGGTTGTGGTTTATCGATCAGTTGCTGGGCCGGTCGGCGGTTTACAACATGCCCATGGCGGTGCGCCTCACGGGGCCACTCGACGTGGACGCCCTGAAGGTTGCGCTCGGTGATGTGGTGGGCCGCCATGAAAGCCTGCGTACGGTGTTCCCCGCGGTTGATGGGGTTCCTGAGCAGCAGGTGGTGCCGGTTGAGGGGGTCGAGTTCGGCTGGGCGGTGATCGATGCCAGCGGCTGGTCGGATACTCAGTTGAACCAAGCGATCGCGGCGGTGGCCAGTCACGCGTTTGATCTAGCCGCCGAGATTCCGTTGCGGGCCCAGCTTTTCCGGTTAGGCGACCAGGAGTGTGTGTTGGTGGCGGTGGCCCACCACATCGCCGCCGACGGCTGGTCGATCACCCCGCTGATCGGTGATCTGGGCGCCGCGTATGCCGCCCGGACGGTGGGGCAGGCCCCTGGTTGGGTGCCGTTGGCGGTGCAGTACGCCGACTACACACTCTGGCAACGTGAGCAGTTCGGCGACTTGGAGGATCCGGATAGTCGGATCGGCGCGCAGTTGGCTTACTGGCAGCACGCGCTGGCCGGCATGCCCGAACGCCTGGTGTTGCCCACCGATCGGCCCTATCCCGCGGTGGCCGATTATCGCGGGGCCAGCCTCCCGATCGAGTGGCCCGCCGAGCTGCAGCAGCAGATCACCCAGCTGGCCCGCACCCACAACGCCACCAGTTTCATGGTGCTCCAAGCCGCCCTAGCAGTCTTGTTGGCCAAACTCAGCAC
>NZ_LZJM01000047.1:0-904 GCF_001667665.1 Mycobacterium sp. E342 | reverse complement strand
CGAGCAACGTTCCCCGGATCAATTTCTTGGCCGCGTCCAGCGCGGCGTGATAGTCCCGGGGCGGCGACGTGGCCGCCAGCTCCGTCAACCCATAGATCAGCGCGTAGACGGCCTCGACGATGCCGTTGCGGTCGGCCCGGTGCGCGAGCTCGCCCCGGCGGTAGGCATCGTCGATGACACCCTCGATGATTCCGCGAAACACCTGGAAGTCGGCCGCGAGCCGCGAATCGCGGGCGACAGCGCCTTCGGCGCGGATCACCCACTCGAAGGCGGCAAGATCGGGATACTCGCGCATGAGCCGGCCCGATTCGTCGAGCACCGCCTCGATGCGGTCGACGGCGGTCCCCGGGCGCGCGGCGGCCGCGCGCAGCCGCGGCAACGCGACGTCCGTGCGCGCCGCTATCGCGGCGTTGATCAGCTCCGCCTTGTTCGGAAAGTAGTTGTAGAGGCTGGCGCTGGTGATGTTCGCCGCCCGGGCGATCTCGCGAATCGTGGTGCGCGAATAGCCATTCTCGGCCACGCATCGCATCGCGGCGGTGATGATGCGGGCCCGGGTCTGCTCACCGTCGGCACCCACCGGGCGGCCCAATCGCGGCGGCGTGGCGCTCATGCGGCGGGAAGCACGTGGCAGCTCCGTCCATCACGCACTACGCACCTCCGCGGCGAAGCCGGAACTAATCGATCACTCGATTATATTCGACTGTGTCGGGCACCGAGAGCCGGCGGACGGGACGCGCGAGTGAGGACAGCACGGTGACGCGGGCGCAACGGGGACGTCCGGTCGGTGCCAGCGGCGAGGAGACGCGGCAGCGGATCGTCGTTGTCACCATGCGCTGCGTGGCCGAGGTCGGGTACGCGGGCGCCACCATCCGTGAGATCGCCCGGGCTGCGAACATCACCAGCG
>NZ_LZJM01000046.1:0-29523 GCF_001667665.1 Mycobacterium sp. E342 | reverse complement strand
GTGCGGGGTTTCCTGCCCACCGGTTGACTCGGGCGACGGGGGAGGTGGCGGATTTGTGCCGCCGGGCGGCGGTTGATCGGTCATGGGCACCCCTTCCACGGCGGACCAGCTGAACCAGGCCGCATTACAGTACCTGAGCGCGCGGCGGCCGGGCGAGACTCGCTAGCGACGCCCCGCTGGTCCACGAGGCGCCTCCGAGAGGAAGCCCAGCAGGTCGTATCGGGTGATCACCCCGACCGGTTTGCCCTCCTCGACCACCATCAACGCGTCCCAGTCACGCAGCGCCTTGCCGGCCGCGCTGACCAGCTCCCCCGCGCCGATCATCGGCAGCGGCGGGCTCATGTGCAACGAGACGGCGTCGGCCAGTTTGGCCCGGCCCTCGAAGACCGCGGACAGGAGTTCGCGCTCGGAGACGCTGCCCGCCACCTCTCCGGCCATCACCGGCGGCTCGGCGCCGACCACGGGCATCTGGGACACCCCGTACTCGCGCAGGATGCCGATGGCGTCGCGCACGGTCTCGGACGGATGGGTGTGAACCAGGTCGGGCAGCTCGCCCGATTTGCGGCGCAGCACGTCGCCCACCCTGGCCTGCTCGGTCGACCCGTCGAGACGGCTGCGCAGGAACCCGTACGACGACATCCAGGCGTCGTTGAAGATCTTCGCCATGTACCCGCGCCCGCCGTCGGGCAGCAGGACCACGACAAGCGCGTCGGGCCCGGCCTCCTCGGCGACCTTGAGCGCGGCCACCACCGCCATCCCGCACGACCCCCCGACCAGCATCGCCTCCTCGCGGGCCAGCCGCCTGGTCATGTTGAACGAGTCCGAGTCGGACACCGCGATGATCTGGTCGGGCACCGTGCGGTCGTACGCGTCCGGCCAGAAATCCTCGCCGACGCCCTCGACCAGGTAGGGGCGGCCGGTGCCGCCGGAATACACCGACCCCTCGGGGTCCGCGCCGATGATGCGCACCGCTCCGCCGGACACTTCCTTCAGGTAGCGGCCGGCGCCGGTGATGGTGCCGCCGGTGCCGATGCCGGCGACGAAGTGGGTGACCTTGCCGTCGGTGTCGGCCCAGATCTCCGGGCCGGTGGTGGCGTAGTGGCTGGCCGGGCCCTCCGGGTTGGCGTACTGGTCGGGCTTCCACGCACCGTCGATCTCGCGGGTCAGCCGGTCGGAGACGCTGTAGTAGCTGTCCGGGTGCTCGGGCGGCACCGCGGTCGGGCAGACGACCACCTCGGCGCCGTAGGCGAGCAGCACGTTGCGCTTGTCCTCGCCGACCTTGTCGGGGCAGACGAACACGCATTTGTAGCCGCGCTGTTGAGCCACCAGCGCGAGCCCGACGCCGGTGTTGCCGGAGGTGGGTTCGACGATGGTGCCGCCCGGCTTCAGCAGTCCGCTCGCTTCGGCGGCGTCGATCATCCGCACCGCGATCCGGTCCTTCGAGCTCCCCCCTGGGTTGAGGTACTCGACTTTGGCCGCCACGGTCCCGGCGCCCTCGGGGACGACGGAGTTCAGGCGTACCAGCGGCGTGCCGCCGATGAGCTCACTGATGTGCTGGGCAATCCGCATGCGTTCATCGTCTCAGGCACCCTTCGGGGGTGCACGACGTGCTTCCCCTTGGCGCCCACGGCGGTTGCGCTAGCCGGTGGCCTCGCGGATGTAGTCGCCGATCTGGCGGAGCGACCGGGTCGCCTCCGGCACCATAGGTGCCGCCAGCTGGAAGTCGTGAATCTGGCCGGGCCACACCCGCACCTCCGCCGGCACGCCGACCGCCGCCAACCGGCTCGCCGCCAGCCGCGCGTCGTGCAGCAGCACCTCGGAGCCCGAGACGTGGATCAGGGTCCGCGGCAGGCCCGGTTTGATGTGCTCCAGCGGCTCGTAGATCTCTTCGGGTTTGCCGGCGATCGTGCGCTTCCGCGCCGCGCTGGCGACCAGCTCGGCGAGCGCGTCGAACGCCCGGGCGGAGAACATCGCGTCGGTGTCGATGTTGGGGTGCGCCTGCTTGTACTCCTTGGCCAGCTGCAGCAGCGGCGAGATCATCACGAGGGCGGCGGGTTCCTCGTCTTCCTCCTGGAGGCGTTGCGCGAGCGCGAGCGCCAGGTAACCGCCCGCGGAGTCGCCGGCGAGCACGATCTGATCCGGCTGATATCCGCGTAGCCGCAGCCATTGGTAGCCGTCGTGGCAATCGTCGAGAGCCATCCCGATCGAGTGCTTGGGCAGCAGCCGGTAATTGACCACCAGGACGGGCGCGTCGGCGAAGTTGGACAGCGCTTCGACCAGCCGGCCGTGGGAGTTCGCCCCGCACGTCAAGAAGGCGCCGCCGTGGAAGTAGACGACCACCCGGCGGGTGCCGTCGGCGGGCAGGACGCCGGGTGCGCGCACCAACTGCGCCGAGGCGTTGGGCAACTTCACCGTTTCGCGGACGGTGGCCGACACCGGCAGCACCGCCCGGGCGGCCAGGTCGATGAGGCCCCAGGGCCAGGGGAAGTTCGGCACATGGCTGCCGACGGACAGCACCGGCCGGACGGTGATCCGCGACGTCACGTTGGCCAGCCGCGCGGCAACGCTGGGCCCGGATTCGAGGACCTCGACCGGTGTGCCGTCGCTCATCGCGAACTTACGGGTCTTGGCCCTGCGGGCCCTCAGCACGTCGTGGGGGCGAACGGCGTTCTGGGGCCAGCCGGATACCTTGCCGGGTGCGCTCATGCTCAACACTTCCTACGCCTTTGTAGTGCGATACAGCATGTGACGAGGCGGCCAAGCGTCTGGTTCAGCCGTTTGCTCGAGGCGCTCAGCCAACCCCTGGGGATCAGGGTGACAGGCGTTTTTCACGACAACGTCGGAAAAGCCCGATTCGATACCAATTCGTTTCCCGCCGTGACCGGATTGTTGGTCAGCCGACCCCGCAAACAAGCGAGCCGAACTAAACTGACTTCCGTGACCATGCGGCTGCCACGTCGTTCGGCGATCGCTCTGGCCACAGCAGGTGCACTCGCCTCGACGGGAACTGCCTACCTGGGGGCGCGAAACCTGCTCGTCGGCCAGGCGACGCACGCGCGTACCGTCATTCCGAAGTCGTGGGACATTCCCCCGCGCGCCGACGGTGTGTACACCCGCGGCGGCGGGCCGGTGCAGCGGTGGCACCGCGGCGTGCCCTTCGACCTGAGCCTGATGATCTTCGGCGACTCCACGGCCGCCGGCTACGGGTGCAGCAGCGCCGAGGAAGTGCCGGGGGTGCGCATCGCGCGGGGCCTCGCCGAGCAGACCGGCAAGCGGATCCGGCTGAGCACCAAGGCCATCGTCGGCGCCACGTCGAAAGGCGTTTGCGGCCAAGTGGATGCGATGTTTGTGGCGGGCGCGCCGCCCGACGCGGCGGTCATCATGGTCGGCGCCAACGATGTGACGGCCCTCAACGGCGTCAGCCAGTCGGCCCAGCGGCTCGGGTTGAGCGTTCGCAAACTGCGCGCCCGCGGCGCGGTGGTGATCGCCGGCACCTGCCCGGATCTCGGGGTCATCACCGCCATCCCCCAGCCGCTGCGTTCGCTCGCGCACGAGCGTTGTTCGCAGCTTGCGCGCGCCCAAGCCGCGGCGGTTCGCGCCGCGGGCGGCATGCCGGTGCCGCTGGGGCAGCTGATGACCCCGCAGTTCCGGTCCACGCCCCACGTGATGTTCTCCCCGGACGGCTTCCACCCGTCCGCCCCGGCATACGCGATCGCGGCCGACGCGCTGCTGCGCGCGCTGTGCGAAGCGCTGGGCGAGAAGGTCGATATCCCGCCGATGGACCTGGCGGCATCGACGACCGAGCCGGTCCTCGGCCAGCGCCATACCCGAGCCAGCGTGATGTCGCGACTGTGGCGACGCCCCGTGCCGGGACCCGCCCCGTCGTCGTACCCCCTGGTGGGCACCGACTAGATTCGAGCTAGCCCGTCGGCGTGGAACCACCACGCGTTTTCAGATCGCGAGCTCGTCGGAATCCGGAAGGGATTTGAAGGGAACCGTCATGCCTGAAGCCGTCATTGTTTCAACCGCCCGCTCGCCGATCGGCCGCGCGATGAAGGGGTCGCTGGTCTCCATGCGGCCCGACGATCTGGCCGCCCAGATGGTGCGGGCCGCGCTGGACAAGGTGCCCGCGCTCAACCCCCACCAGATCGACGACCTCATCCTCGGCTGTGGGCTGCCGGGCGGCGAGTCCGGCTTCAACATGGCGCGTGTCGTCGCCGTCGAGCTCGGCTACGACTTCCTGCCCGGCACCACCGTCAACCGGTATTGCTCGTCGTCGCTGCAGACCACCCGGATGGCCTTCCACGCGATCAAGGCCGGCGAGGGCGACGCGTTCATCTCCGCGGGCGTGGAGACCGTGTCCCGCTTCGGCAAGGGCAACTCCGACTCGTGGCCCGACACCAAGAACCCGCTGTTCGACGAGGCCCAGGAGCGTTCGCAGGCCGCGGCGGCCGGCGCCGACGAGTGGCACGACCCTCGCGCCGACGGCAATCTGCCCGACGTCTACATCGCGATGGGCCAGACCGCGGAGAACGTCGCCATCCTGACCGGGATCAGCCGCGAAGATCAGGACCACTGGGGCGTGCGCAGCCAGAACCGCGCCGAGGAGGCGATCAAGAGCGGCTTCTTCGAGCGCGAGATCTCCCCGGTGACCCTGCCCGACGGCAGCACCGTCAGCACCGATGACGGCCCCCGCGCCGGAACCACCTACGAGAAGGTCTCCGAGCTCAAGCCGGTGTTCCGGCCCAACGGCACCATCACCGCCGGCAACGCCTGCCCGCTCAACGACGGCGCCGCCGCGCTGGTGATCACCAGCGACACCAAGGCCAAGGAACTCGGCCTGACCCCGCTGGCGCGCATCGTGTCGACCGGGGTCAGCGGCCTCTCACCGGAGATCATGGGCCTGGGCCCGATCGAGGCTTGCAAGAAGGCGCTGGCCCGCGCCGGGATGTCGATCAACGACATCGACCTGTACGAGATCAACGAGGCCTTCGCGGTTCAGGTGCTGGGTTCGGCGCGCGAGCTGGGCATGGACGAGGACAAGCTGAACGTGTCCGGCGGGGCGATCGCGCTGGGCCACCCGTTCGGCATGACCGGCGCGCGCATCGCCACCACGCTGATCAACAACCTGCAGACGCACGACAAGACGTTCGGCCTGGAGACCATGTGTGTCGGCGGCGGGCAAGGCATGGCGATGATCATCGAGCGGCTCAGCTGACGCGCAGCACGCACACGAAAAGACCGGCACGCCGCTTGGCGTGCCGGTCTTTTCGTTGAACGGAACTAGTCGTTCTGCAGATAACTGAGCAGACGCAGGATCTCGATGTACAGCCAGACCAGGGTCACGGTCAGGCCGAGGGCGATGCCCCAGGCCGCCTTCTCCGGCGCCCCGGCGCGCACCATCTGGTCGGCCGCGTCGAAGTCGATCAGGAAGCTGAACGCCGCGATCGCGATGCACACCAGCGAGAAGATGATCGCGACCGTACCGCCGCTGCGCAGGCCCAGGCCCGCGCCGCCGTTGACGTGGAACATCGCGAGCACGAAGTTGCCGAGCATCAGGGCCAGGACGCCGAACATCGCGGCGACCAGCATCCGGGTGAACTTGGGCGTCACCCGGATCGCGCCCGTCTTGTAGACGACGAGCATGCCGAAGAACACCCCGAAGGTGCCCAGCACGGCCTCCCCGATCAGCGCGCCCGCGTTGGCGTTCGAGACCGCGAAGTTTGCGAACACGAACGAGATGGCGCCCAGGAAGAGGCCTTCGAGGACGGCGTAGCTGAGCACGATCGCCGGGCTGTCCTGCTTGCGGCCGAAGGTCGCGACCAGCACCAGCCCGAGGCCGCCGAGCGCGCCGATCATGGTCAGCGGCATCGCCAGCGCGAGGTTGGACGCCACCAGGAAGTAGGAGACCACGGCGGACACCGCCAGCACCGCCAGCGTGATGCCGGTCTTGGTGACGACGTCGTCGATGGTCAGCGGACGCGAAGCCCTGGCCTCCTGGTAGGGAGCTTGGTAGGGCGCCGCGTAGGGGTCGGCTCCATAGCCCTGCATGGGGGCCGCGCCCGTACCGAATTGTGCGTATCCGCCCCGCTGCTTGGGCAGCGAACGAAATACCGGGTTGCTTGTCTCCCGCACCGTCGGATCCTCTCTATTGGCTCGAGCTGTGCGAACACACTCTCAACGAGCAGCGCCCGCTCCCGGTTCCCAGTCGACCTGACCAGGTCTCGGGGCATTTGCTGCCGTGGTCGCGTTAAAGATAACCCTTACCCGCGGGTATCGCGCCGGTCGTCACGATCTAGATTTTTCGTCGAGGGTGGACCGGCGATGGGAGGCCAGGGCGTGACCGACGGATCCGATGAGGTTCTGACCCGCATCGACGGCAACGTCGGTCTGATCACGCTCAACCGCCCCAAGGCGATCAACTCGCTCAATCAGGGGATGGTGGACGCGCTGAGCGCCGTCCTCGCCGACTGGGCGAAGGACGACGCGGTGGGCGCGGTGGTGCTTTCCGGTGCCGGCGAGCGCGGGCTGTGCGCGGGCGGCGACGTCATCTCCATCTATCACAGTGCCCGCAAGGACGGGGTCGAGGCGCGGCGGTTCTGGCGGGACGAATACCTGCTCAATGCCCAGATCGCCGATTTCGCCAAGCCTTACGTGGCGCTGATGGACGGCATCGTAATGGGCGGCGGCGTGGGGGTCAGCGCGCACGCGAACACCCGCGTGGTGACCGACACCTCCAAGATCGCGATGCCCGAGGTCGGCATCGGCTTCGTCCCCGATGTCGGTGGGGTGTTCCTGCTGTCCCGGGCACCCGGCGGGCTGGGTCTGCATGCCGCGCTGACCGGAGCGCCGTTTTCCGGAGCCGACGCCATCGCCATGGGATTCGCCGACCACTACGTGCCGCACGACGACCTCGGTGCGTTCACCCGGGCGATCATCGCCGACGGCGTCCAGAGTGCGGTTGCCGAGTATGCCATCGAGGCCCCGCCGAGCAGCCTTGCGGCACAACGCGATTGGATCGATGAATGCTACGCCGGTGACACGGTCGAAGACATCGTCGCCGGGCTGCGCGGCCATGACGCCGGCCCGGCCAACGACGCCGCCGACCTGATCGGCACCCGTTCACCGATCTCGTTGTCGGTGACCCTCGAGGCCGTCCGCCGCGCCGCCAACCTCGAGACGGTCAAAGACGTTCTGGTTCAGGACTATCGGGTCTCGTCGGCATCGCTGCGATCACACGATCTGGTGGAGGGCATCCGCGCGCAGCTGATCGACAAAGACCGCAATCCGAAGTGGTCGCCGCCCTCGCTGGCCCAGGTGACCCGGGCCGACGTCGAGGCGTACTTCACCCCCGTCGACGACGACTTGAGCTTCTAGAAGGGCGATTTGCGATGACTGACACCTCCCCCACGAACTACGAGACCATCCTGGTCGAGCGCGACGGCCGGGTGGGCACCATCACCCTGAACCGGCCCAAGGCGCTGAACGCGCTGAACACCCAGGTGATGAACGAAGTGACTAGCGCGGCACTCGATTTCGACAACGATCCCGGCATCGGCGCGATCATCATCACCGGGTCGGCCAAGGCGTTCGCCGCCGGCGCCGACATCAAGGAGATGGCCGGGCTGACGTTCGCCGACGCGTTCGACGCCGACTTCTTCGCCCCCTGGGCCAAGCTGGCCGCCGTGCGGACCCCGACCATCGCCGCGGTGGCCGGGCACGCGCTCGGCGGCGGCTGTGAGCTCGCCATGATGTGCGACGTGCTGATCGCCGCCGACACAGCGAAGTTCGGGCAGCCGGAGATCAAACTCGGTGTCCTGCCCGGCATGGGCGGCTCGCAGCGCCTGACCCGCGCCATCGGCAAAGCCAAGGCCATGGACCTCATCCTGACCGGGCGCACCATCGACGCCGCCGAAGCCGAACGCAGCGGCCTGGTTTCGCGCGTGGTGCCGGCCGACGACCTGCTGACCGAGGCCAAGGCCGTCGCCACCACGATTTCGCAGATGTCCCGCTCGGCGTCCCGGATGGCCAAGGAGGCCGTCAACCGCGCGTTCGAATCGACGCTGTCCGAAGGACTTCTCTACGAACGCCGGCTCTTCCACTCGACCTTCGCGACCGAGGACCAGACGGAAGGCATGACGGCTTTCGTCGAGAAGCGCACTCCCAACTTCACCCACCGGTAAGCCTGCGATGAGCGAGCCGGGCCCCGCGACGAACAATCCGACGGCCGTCACCGAGGAGGCCGAACCGGGCGCACCTCCGGAAGCCGCACCGGAAGCCCGCCCGGCGGCCCGCGGGCCTCGGTGGACCGAAAAGCCGTGGTGGGTACGCCACTACACGTTCACCGGCACCACGGTCGGTCTGGTCTTCATCTGGTTCTCCATGACGCCGTCGCTCCTGCCGCGCGGTGCGCTGTTCCAGGGTCTGGTCAGCGGAATCTCCGGCGCCATCGGCTACGGGCTGGGTGTCTTCGCCGTGTGGCTGGTGCGCTACATGGGCGCCAAGGATCACAGCCCCCCGCCGCCGCGCTGGGCGTGGAAGGTGCTGATCCCGATCGGTGCGCTGGGCATGGTGTTGATGGCCGTCTGGTTCCACGTGTGGCAGGACAACGTGCGCGACCTGATGGGCGTCGCCCACCTGCAGTGGTACGACTACCCGGTGGCCGCGGGCCTGTCGCTGGTGGTGCTGTTCACCCTGGTCGAAGTCGGCCAGTTCATCCGGTGGCTGGTCCGGTTCCTGGTCGGCCAGGTCGACCGGATCGCGCCGTTCCGGCTGTCGGCGACCATCGTGGTGGCGCTGCTGGTGGTCCTCACCATCACCGTGCTCAACGGTGTCGTGCTCAAGTCCGCCATGCGCACCATGAACAACACCTTCGCCTCGGCGAACAACGAGATGAATCCCGACACCGCGCCGCCAAAGACCCCACTGCGCTCCGGCGGCCCCGAGTCACTGGCGTCGTGGGAATCCCTTGGCCACCAAGGCCGCATCTTCGTGGAAGCCGGGCCCACGGTCGCCCAACTCTCCGCCTTCAACGGCACCCCGGCGAACGAACCGATCCGGGCCTACGCCGGGCTGAACTCGGCGGACGGGATCACCGCGACCGCCGAACTCGCGGCGCGGGAGCTGCAACGCACCGGCGGACTGCAGCGCGCCGTCGTCGCCGTCGCGACGACCACCGGCACCGGCTGGATCAACGAGGCGGAGGCCGACGCGCTCGAGTACATGTACAACGGCAACACCGCGATCGTCAGCATGCAGTACTCGTTCCTGCCGAGCTGGCTGTCCTTCCTGGTGGACAAGGAGAACGCCCGCCACGCCGGGCAGGCGCTGTTCGAGGCCGTCGACCGCCTGATCCGCCAGATGCCCGAGGCGCAACGCCCCAAGCTCGTCGTGTTCGGCGAAAGCCTGGGATCGTTCGGCGGCGAGGCGCCGTTCATGAGCCTCAACAACGTCCTCGCCCGCACCGACGGCGCCCTGTTCAGCGGACCGACCTTCCAGAACACCATCTGGACCGACCTAACGTCGACGCGCGATGCCGGTTCCCCGGAGTGGCTGCCGGTCTACAACGACGGCAAGAACGTCCGGTTCGTCGCTCGCCCAACCGATTTGGGCCGCCCGACCGCCCCGTGGAACCACCCCCGGGTGGTCTATCTGCAACACGCCTCGGATCCGATCGCCTGGTGGTCCCCCAACCTGCTGTTCAGCCAGCCCGACTGGCTGCGGGAGCGGCGGGGCTATGACGTGCTGCCCGAGACGCGCTGGATCCCGGTGGTGACGTTCCTGCAAGTCACGGCCGACATGGCGGTGGCGGTCGACGTACCCCAGGGGCACGGCCACCACTACGTGGCCGACGCGGCCGACGGGTGGGCGGCCGTGCTGTCACCGCCCGGATGGACGCAGGAGAAGACCGACAGGCTGCGGCCACTGCTGCATTCGGACGCCACCTCCACCGGGTAGCTAGAGCCAGCGGCGGCCGGGTGTGCCGGAGTTGGCGAGCACTCCCGGGCCGGCATCGAGCGGGGTGGCACCCGAAAGCTGTTCGAGCACACCTGCTCCCGCGAGCGCGTGGTAGCCGCCGACGACGTCGGTGGCACGGTGCAGGCCGATGTCCAGCAGCGCGGCCGCCGCGAGGCTGGAGGTGTAGCCCTCCGAGCACACGATGACCCACTCGACGTCGTCGCCGACGGCCTCGGGCAGCCTGGCCTCGCTGGTCGGGTCGCAGCGCCACTCCAGGACGTTGCGTTCGATCACCAGGGCGCCGGGGATCTCGCCCTCGCGGAATCGCTGCGCCTGCGGCCGGATGTCGACGAGCACCGCCCCGCGCCGCAGCGCGTCCGGCACTTCGGCAGCGGGAAGGCGGCGGAAACGGCGGCGGGCGGATCTCAACACGACGTCGATGCGGCTCATCACGGTCCTTCCGGTTGATCGGTCAGTTCGGTGCGCTGGCGGCGCAACCGGTTTCGGCCGGTGACCTCGTAGTAGGACATCGCGGTCAGCGGCGGTGAATAGGCATGCACGCTCAGCGAAGGCCGCACCGGACCCGAGACGGACACGGCCACGGGCCGCGGCGCCCACACCACGTCGTGGACCCAGCCCAGCGGGAACCCGGCCTGGTCGCCGGCGTCCAGGCGGCGCTGCCGCAGTGCGCGGCCGTCCCAACGGAATTCGCTGAGCGAACCCGACACCACCGTCAGCGCGCCCAGGGAGCCGCCGTGATCGTGCAGTTCGGTGTGATGGCCGGGAACCCAGCTGATCAGCCAGACGTCCAGCTCGTCATCACCGTGGATGCGGGTGAACCAGCGCCGCGACTCCGGTATCCCGCCCGGCGGCAGCAGGTGGTCGCAGCGCCCGCTCAGCACGTCGTCGGCTGCCCGGTCGGTGGCGTGCAGCAGGTCGGGCACGCGCAGCCGGGTGGGGCCCGCCGACGGGGACGCGGACGGGGTCGAGAAGGTGCGCGGGCGCAATGCGGCCGGCGCGGCGAGGGGCACAGGGCTCGCCAGGGGCAGTGACATCGTGGAGCTCCAGGGAAAAGCAGGATCGGACGGGCGGCGGCGTGTTACGGCCGACAACACTCGCAAAATCCGAAGCGCTCCATCACGGCCGCCAGTGTTGCATAGATTGGGTCGGTGCGCTGGTGCGGTCACCGGCCCCGGCTGTGGGGCACGCTCGTCGTGGCGGCCGCTGCGTTCGCGGGCACGGCGTGCTCGGACGGCGCCCCGAGCCGCACCCCGGCCTCCTCGCCGGCGCGGCCGGCGGGCGTGCCGGGCGACCCGGGCGCGGCGCCGCCGGGCGCCGTCGGGCTGTCCCCCTCCGGCGTGACGACCAGGGTCGACGTCCCCGCGAATTCGACCGAGGAGGAGTATTACCAGGCCTGTCACGCCGCGAAAGTGTGGATGGACGCCCAGCCCAGGACCGATCGGTCGCTGTTCGAGCCCTATCTGGCGATGGTCCAGGCCGCGCCGTCGGGCACCGCGGGCAGCTGGAACGCCCGCTGGGCGGATCTGCCGCCGCCCCGGCAGGCGGCGGTGATCACCGCCGCGCGCGCCGCCGCCAACGACGAATGCGGCTAGCCGCTTCGAACTCGTGCGCGATTGAATTCACGAGTACCTAAACTGGGCGGCCCAGCCGGTGTGCCGGCCCGCTCCGCCGCGCAGAATGAAGGAATGCCGGACGGAACTGGCGGGGTCGTCGCGCGCCGATCACCGACGCGGGTGGCGTTGGCGCTGGGCAGCGGCGGGGCCCGCGGCTACGCCCACATCGGGGTGATCGAGGCGCTGCGAGCCCGGGAGTACGAGATCGTGGGCATCGCGGGCTCGTCGATGGGCGCGCTGGTCGGCGGTTTGGAGGCGGCCGGGCGCCGCGACGAGTTCGCCGACTGGGCGAAGTCCCTGACGCAGCGCACCATCCTGCGGCTGCTGGACTTCTCGATCAGCGCGGCCGGGGTGATGCGGGCCGAGAAAATCCTGGACGCGGTGCGCGACATTCTGGGCCCGGTCGCCATCGAGCAGCTGCCGATCCCCTTCACCGCCGTGGCGACCGACCTGTTGGCCGGCAAGTCGGTGTGGTTTCAGCGCGGTCCCGTCGACGCGGCGATCCGCGCCTCCATCGCGATACCGGGCGTGATCGCCCCCCACGAACTCGACGGACGCCTGCTGGCCGACGGAGGAATCCTGGACCCGCTGCCGATGGCACCCCTTTCGGCGGTCAACGCCGACGTGACCATCGCGGTGAGCCTGTCGGGCAGCGAGGCGATCGCCAACCGTGAGGGGGAGGCGGGCGCGACCGCCGACTGGCTGAACCGCATGGTGCGCAGCACCTCCTCGCTGCTCGACACCTCCGCGGCCCGGTCGCTGCTCGACCGACCGACCGCGCGGGCCGTCCTGGGCAGATTCGGGGTGCCCCCCGCGGAAGCGGACGCCTGGCCGGACGACGCCGACGCCGTCGAGCCCGCTGCCGCGGATGATCCGGCCGGTGAATTGTCCGACGCCACAACCGAAGTCCCGAAGCTGGGCAGTTTCGAGGTGATGAACCGGACGATCGACATCGCGCAGGCCGCGCTGGCGCGCCACACGCTGGCGGTCTACCCGCCCGACCTGTTGATCGAGGTTCCGCGATCGATCTGCCGGGGCCTGGAATTCCACCGGGCGGCCGAGGTCATCGCCGTCGGCCGGGCACTGGCCGACGAGGCCCTGGACGCGTTCGAGGCCGATCGCGCCGCGCCCCCCGCCGACGAAGGCTGAAAAGCCTTCTTCCGCAAGCTGTTCGACCCCGGCTCGATCAGACGCCGAGGAACCGCGCGACGGCCGGGGCTTCGCGGCGGCCCTGTTCGCGTCCGGCCAGTGCCGAGGCGACACGGCACTTCGGATCCAGCGGGTTGGGTCCGAAGGCCGCCACCGAGTCCGGGTCGGCGAACACCGCGAACGTAGCGCCCGGAAAGGCGGAGATCTCCGCGGCCGGCCCCGCGCCGAACGGCGAGGGCGCGTCCGCGCCCGAGGGCACCAAGACGACCGCCGCGTCGCAATCGCCGGCCACGCCGAGGTTGACCCAGCTGGCGACGCCGCCGTCCATGTAGCGTCGGCCCGCGATCGCCACCGGCGGCCATGCGCCGGGCACCGCGCAGCTGGCCGCCACCGCGTCGACGAGGTCGACGCCGGACTCGCGATCGAAAACGACCAATTCGCCGGTGTTTACGTCGATGGCGGTGATCCGCAGCGTCCGGTCGGGCCACTCGTGCGACGGCAGGCGCTGGGCGATGACCTGCCGGCGCAGCGGTGGCGGAACGGTTTTGGCCGCCAGCGCCACCGCACCGATCCGCTGCAGCTGCTGCCGGGTCTTGCCCGACGGGTCGGCGTAGGGCTCCGCCAGCGCCGCCAGGAACATCTCCGTGATGGTCTCGACGTCCACCCCGGAATCGATCTCGGCCGACGATTCGGCTACCTGCCGGTCGAACAGCGCGTCGAGCGTGCTGCCGCTGCCGATCTGCGCGGCGACCGTCGAGCCGGCCGAGGTCCCCACCAGCACGTCCGAGTCCAGCAACAGCCCGGCCGCCGCCGGCGACTCGTCGGCGATGCCGCGCAAAACACCTGTCTCCCAGGCTATTCCCGCTATCCCGCCGCCCGCCAGCACAAGCGCACGTCTGGTTGTCATGCCCACCCACTCTGCCAGGCCGGTATCGGGCTAACGCCGGGCGCTCGGCACCGTGTGTTGTGCGTCGTGGACCGGCGCGCTCAGCTCGGCCCGGCGGAGCTGATGCGCGGGCGGGTGGGGCAGGATCACCGTGCGCTCGATGCGCAGGCCGGCGTCGACGTGGACCAGCTCACCCGGCTCGAGCAGACGCCAGCGGGGGTCGTCGTCCATGCGTTCGGTGGCGAACACCACCGACGGGCGGGTGCACAGGTGTTCCGATCGCGCGTTGATTCGCATGGTGCGCATGTCGAATTTCGGGGCTTGGGCCGGGGCCTCGCCGGACCGGTCCAAGACGTAGAGCTCGTGCGTGTCCGGGTACCGCAGCGCCCACATGTCGGTGGCCGTGCTCAGCAGCACGTTGACCGCATAGATCGGCACATTGGCCGCAAGCCATTTCATCGCATCGACCAGACCCGCGGTCACGTCTCCGTCGAGCGCCCGGATCGAGGCGGTGACCAACGCGAACACCCGCTCGGAATCGGTGTCGCCCAGGACCAGTTCGTCGGCGCCGACGGCGCGCAGCCGCTCCCCGAGGATGTCCAGACCCTCCAGGACTCCGTTGTGCGCGAAAATCCGGCCGTCCTGCAGGAACGGGTGGGTGTTGCGGACGTCGAGCGAACCGGTCGTCGCGTAACGCACATGCGCGATGAACGTGGTGCCGGTCAGCTCGTGCGCTTCGGTGGCGAACGCGGCGTCCTCCCAGGCCGCCATGGGCTGCTTGTCCAGCTGCGGCCGGCCCCGGTCGTCGAAGACCCCCAGGCCGGTCCCGTCCGGATTTCTCCTGCTCTGTTGGGCGAGGCTGTCGGGGGCGCCCAGCAACCAGAAGGTCGCGGTGCATACGTCCGTCCCGGCGTGCAACCCGAATAGTCGGCACATACCGGCACGGTACCCAGCTTCAGCGGGTCAACACCTCGCCGAGGTCCCCTAGCGCTCGCCGCGCGTAGCGCTTCCACAGCATCCCGAACAGTGGCAGGCCCGGCGCGGACAGCGGCGACTTGGGGTAAATGGTCCAGCGCCAGGTGATCTCGGTGCCGTCGCCGGCCGGGGTGAAGGTCCACTCGCCGGTGACCGAACCGACCAGGAGCGCCATCGGCCCGTGGATTCCGGTCAGCCGGTAGCCGAACGATCGCGGCGCGTCGACACTGGTCAAGTCTTCCCGCGCGCTACCGCCGACCAACATGATCGTGCGGCTCCGGCCCGCGGTGTCCCAGTCGCCGGTCTGGTCCCGCACTTCCCTGATCGGCGGGATCGGGCCGTACCAGCGGCCGAAGATCTCCGGAAGGGAGATGGGCAGCGTGCCGTGGAACGCCGCGTCCGGCGCGACGGGCACCACGCGGGATTGCTCGACGACGAGGGGCTGGGTCATGAGGGTCCTTCCTCAGGGCTCGTGAATCTCGAATACACCGAACAAGCCGACCCTATTCGACGCCCCGCGCTCAGTCGCGAGCCTCGACCACCCAGTAGCCGTGCTCGGCGTAGCGCGCCCGGATGGCCTTCTTGTCGTACTTGCCCACGCTGGTGCGGGGAATTTCGTCGACGAATGCCCACCGCTCGGGCAGCCACCACCGAACCACCTTTTCGGCCAGGAACTTTCGCAGGTCCTCGGCGCTGACCGTGGTGCCCTCCTTGGCCACCACGACGGCCAGCGGCCGTTCCTGCCACCGCTCGTCGGGCACGCCGACCACCGCGGCCTCGATCACATGCGGGTGCCCGATCAAGCCGTTCTCCAACTCGACCGAGGAGATCCACTCGCCGCCGGACTTGATCACGTCCTTGGCCCGGTCGGTCAGCGTCACGAAGCCCCGCTCGTCGATCCGCCCCACGTCGCCGGTGCGCAGCCAGCCGGAGTCGAACTTCGAGTCGTCGGCGGTGAGGTAGTACGAGCCGGCGATCCACGGGCCGCGGACTTCCACCTCGCCCACGGCGTCACCGTCGTTGGGCAGCGGCCGACCGTCGTCGTCGACGATCCGCATTTCCACGCCGCAGACCGGCTGGCCCTGGGTCGCGCGGAACGCCCAGTGCCGGTCCGCGGGCGTTCCCGGCGGCGGCCACGCCATGGTGGCCATCGGCGAGGTTTCCGTCATGCCCCACAGCTGCCGGATCTGCACGCCGTGGTTCTCCTCGAAGGTGCGCATCAGCGACACCGGAACGGCCGATCCTCCGCAGACCACCAGCCGCAGCGACGACATGTCGTGGCCGGGTTCCTCCTCCAGGCGGTGCAGGACGTCGTTCCAGATCGTGGGCACCGCGCCCGCCACGGTCGGTCGCAGGTCCTCCACCATGCGGATCAGCGACCGCGCGTCGAGATGACGGTCGGGCAACACCAGGTCGGCGCCTGCCATCAGCGCCGCGTAGGGCAGGCCCCACGCGTTGGCGTGGAACATCGGCACGATCGGCAGCACGCTGTCGACGGAACCCACGCCGATGCCGTTGGCGGTGCAGGCCGCCATGGTGTGTAAGTAGCTCGAACGGTGGCTGTACACAACCCCTTTGGGGTTTCCGGTGGTACCGCTCGTGTAACACATTGCGGCCGCGGACTTCTCGTCGAGCTCCGGCCACTCGAAATCGGGGGACTCGCCCTCGAGCACGTCGGCATACCGCAGCACGGTCTTGCCCGAGCCCTCGACCGCGGCGGTGTCGCCCTCCCCGACCACGATCACGGTGTGCACGGTCTTGAAGTCGCCCAGCACCGGGGCGAGCAACTTGGTCAGCGAAGCGTCGACCAGCACCACCTGGTCTTCGGCCTCGTTGGCGACATACGCGATCTGCTCGGCGAAGAGGCGGATGTTCAGGGTGTGCAACACGGCGCCCATCGAGGGCACCGCCAGGTAGGTCGCCAGGTGTTCGGCGTTGTTCCACATGAACGTCGCCACCCGCTGGTCCCCGGTGACGCCCAGGCGTCGCAGGCCGTTCGCCAGCCGAGCGGCATCTTGACCCAGCTCACGGTAGGTGATTCGCCGATAGCCCGCACCGGTGGCGGTGGTGACCGTACGCGCGCCGTGGATCCCGCAGCCGTGCCGCATGATCGCGGAGATCGTCAACGGAAAGTCCAGCATCGTGCTGTCCATCGAGATACCGCCTTTGGATCGCGGCGCAGCGTCGCCTGATGTCAACCCTCCGGGACGCATGGTGCTGGCCGGGGGGCCGGCAACGCCTGGCCGCCGGCAGCCTCCACCCTAAGCCCGGGCTCGGCGACCGGTGCGCTATTTCCTAGGCGAGCACGGGTTCCCGCGGCGCCGGCACGGACAGCCGGGTGGTCGACGCCTCCTCCGGGCCGCCACCCGCGGCGATCGGCACGACGGTGACGACACCGGAGTGGCCGGCGATGTAGAGGTATCTGCCGTCGGGACTTTCGACCACGCAGGACGGGTGCTTCGGCACCCCGATGTCGCCGACGACGTCGTGGGTGCTGGTGCACACGACCGCGACGTGCTCGTCGCTGACCAGGTAGGCGCGGCGCCCGTCACGACTGAGCGCCAGGCGGGTGAGCGGGCCGGCGAGCTCGCTGAGCTTGCGCGTGCCGGTGATCTTGCGGGCCCGGGTGTCGATGACGTCGAGCACCGCGCCGACCACCGGGCCGCAACTGGCCACGTAGGCGGTGCCGCCGTCGCTGCTCAGCGCGACGTCGCGGATGGGCAGACCCAGCTCGTAGGCCCCGACGATGCGGGAGCCGCGGTCGGAGCGCGCGCCGGTCTCGATGACGACCAGTTCGCCGCCGGAGGGGCCGTTGGTGGCGGCATACAGCCGAGTGCCGTCGGGGCTGAGGCGCACGCAGTCCGCGGTGACACCCGCGGCGCCGGCGAGATCGATCACCCCGGTCTCGTCGGTGGCGGTGTCCACGACCGCGACGTCGGCCCCGCGGGCGCGGTTCCGGCTGGCATAGACGAACCTTCCGTCGGCGCTCACGGCCAGGTCGCTCACGCTGTGGGCCAGCGGATGCGTTGCGATGTGCGCGTTCGCCGCGACGTCGACGACGGTGATGGAGTCATGGGACGGGGTTGCGGTGCTGATGTAGGCGCGCGGGGCGTCGGCTCCGCTCAGGGCGACCGCGAACGGCTCGTCCAGGCCGAGGGTCTGCACCACCACCCGGGCATCGGTGTCGACGATGGAGACCGTGTCGAGGCCGTGGTTGGACACGACCAGCCGGCTGCCGTCGGGGCTGATGCCGATGTCGCTGATCGGACCGTTTCGCACGGGAATTGCGACGCTCGAAGTGTCGTCGAATTGGAACACCCGGTCATCCGGGAAGGCCTCGCGGCCGGTCGAAGCGTTCACGCTGTACCGCCTTTGCTGTGTTGTCGGCGCGGGGCGAAGTCGCCGGGACTCGCGCGACAATTCGGCCTACGGATCCAGGAGGATCTCAGCACCCAAAAGGCGCCGACACGACTGGTTTGCCGAGTCTACCGGCCAAAATTCGCGTCAAACGGTTCGAAATTCCCCCGACGTTAGCTACGTCACTCCCCGCACTCAGGTTCTGCTCAGGCTTTCAATTACGCTGTATCGCAGTCGCTTACCCGTAGCGAAACTGACGCAAACGCGCATCCGGGGGATTTCGCTTTCGCCGCTAACGTCCCCGGTCAGCGCCCTAAGGCTATCCAGGTTAAGAAATTCTCAGCGTTCACGTGCCGGAGAGGGAAAGATCACAGGGCTTCACGGGCTGAACTGGGTCTGCGGCCTGGCCAAGGCGGAACCGTCGACGAAGATATCGAGCTTCTCGTTGTAAAACGCCACCAGACCAGCGATCTGGCCGACCGCGGGCAAGGGGTAGTGGTACGTCCAGGCCAGGTCCGGGTGCACGACACCAGCGGAACGCACCGACCAGTAACCCGACGTCACGCCTTTGTACGGACACAGCGTCTGCGTCGCGCTGGGTTCCAGATGCCCGAAGGCGACATCAGTCGGATCGATGTAATACCTTGTCGGCAAACCTGTTTCGAATAGCAGGACAGGAGAGCTGGTGTCCGCCAAGATTATTCCGTCCAACTGCACCCGAACATGCCGGTGTGAGCGCAGCGCATCCACCCGCGAGTAGGGATTGCGCGGATGGCCGTAGATCGGTTCGCCTTCCTCGAACCAGCGCAACGGATCCCATTCGAATCGCACGGTTCCGGCCACCGGGCCGCCACCGTCGGCGTCGAACACCCGCGCGGCGGACGGGTAAGTGTCACCGGCGACCTGCAAGGAGTGCAGCCGCGACGGACCGAACTGCACCTTCTGCGGATGGTCCTCGTCGCGCAGGAACTCCGCGCGGACATCGGCCAACGGGATGTAGTACTGCGGGTAGTAGGGGACCTCCCACACATAACGGGCGGCGGTGGTGTCGAAGACCAGCGCGTCGCCCAGATAACCGCGCACCCGGCGCGGCGCGGCTTCCACCCTGCCGCGGGCGGCGGCCATCTGGGGGTAGTCGCGGTCGGCGGTCACGTCTGATCCTTGGCGGCCAGGCCGACCGGCGCGTGGGCGATCGCCGCCCGGATGGCGTCGGCCAGCGCCAGGGCGCTTTCCTCGGTGAGCTCCAGCGCCACCCGCGCCGACGGCCCCAGCTCCGGGTTGAGCACGTCGATGTTGACGGTGTGGCCGTAGGGCGCGTGGACCGGGTGATCGACATACACCGTCGCGCGGCTGGCGCCGAACCACCCGGTGGCGCCCTTGCCGCTGCCGTCGATCGCGACGTGTTCGGTGAGATGAGTGCACATGGCGGGCGTACCTAGCCTTTCAGGTGGGTGGCGAAGAAGTCGTCGATGCGCCGCCAGCCGTCGACCGCCGCCACCGGCCGGTAGGCGGGCCGGTCGACAGAGAAGAACGAGTGGCCCGCGCCCTCGTAGGAGTGGAACTCGTGCGGCTTGTCGAACCGGACCAATTCCTGGTCCAGTGTGGCCACCGCGGCCGGCGCCGGGAATCGGTCGTCGAGCCCGAACAGGCCCAGCAGCGGACAGCTCAGATGCGGCGCCAACTGCAGTATCGGCTTCATCGCCTTGGGCATGCCCTCGGGTGGATCCTCGACGATGAAGGCGCCGTAGCAATCCACCGCCGCGTCGAACGGCAGCGAACACGCCGCCAGGTACGCGTGTCGCCCGCCCGAGCAGTGGCCGATCACACCGAACTTCCCGTTGGCGCCCGGCAGCGAACGCAGGTGCTCGACCGCGCCCGCGACGTCGCCGACCAGCCGCTCGTCGGGCACCCCGCCGGCGGCCCGCGCCGCCGCCGCCGCGTCGTCGGGCGACGCGCCCGGGGCCTCACGCGAATACAGGTTGGGGGCCACGGCGTGGTAGCCGCTGACGGCCAGCCGCCGGACGAATTCCTTGGTCTCGCGGTCGTAGCCGGGCATGTGGTGGATCCACACGACTCCCCCGCGCGCCCCTTCGGCGAGGGGCGAGGCGCGGTATGCCTCGATCTCGTCGCCGCCGTGGCCGGTGATGGTGATGGTTTCCGCCCGAATGGCGTCGGGGCTGAGCGCGTTCATCGCAAACCTTCCGGGCTCGCCGGCTGGGCCGCAACCGGACGGAGCGCGTGCGGCCGGTCGGGCCGCCCCGCCGAACACCAACGTATCGGAACACCCGCGCGCCCGGGCGATTCGTGTTCTCCCCCGGGCCCGGCGCCGGCCCGCAACTCGCGTGTCGTGCGACCCCGCCACCCCGGGTGGACGTCACGCTGTAGGGGACGCCGAGCAGGAACGGGCCGCGCTGACGAATGGGGCACCGCACGTGGTTGACAGCGCCGAACATCGAGAGCCGCGAGGCCATGCCGCAGAACAGGGCCATCACCGGCTGGTGGGTCGGCCGCACCGCGACGACGAGGGTGTGATCGTCGAAGCCGAACAGCGGGCCGCCCGGTTGCGTTCCGAGGAACATCGCTTCGGCCGGCGCGGCGAGCGGTTCGACCGGCGTTCCCCATTCGTCATGGGAATGGCCGCCGCGGCCGGCGTGGCAGTGACCTATGGGGCGGTCCGCGTCCTCGGGTCGATGTCGTCGGTGCTGGTCTTGATCGGTGTGGCCATGTTCTTCGCGCTCGGGCTCGAGACCGCCGTGTCGTGGCTGGTCAACCACAAGCTGCCGAGGTGGGCGGCGGTGACGGTCGTGGTGACTCTCGTGTTCGCCCTCATCGCCGGGACAGTGGCCGCGACCATTCCCCCGCTGGTGCAGGAGGCACGCCAGCTCGTCGAGCAACTGCCGCATTACCTGCAGCACATCCAAGACCGCTCGTCGCTCATCGGCAGGCTCGACGAGCGCGTCCATCTGCAACAGCGGATCACCGAGATGGTCAACGGGTCCGGCCGTTTCACCTTCGCGGGGATCATCAGAACCGGGTCGGAGGTGTTCGGTGTCCTGTCCCACATCGGCATCGTGGCGATGCTGACCATCTATTTCCTGGCCGACATGCGCCGGATCCGGGCCGGCTTCTACCGGCTCATGCCCAATTCCCGTCGGCCGCGCGCCATCCTGATCGGCGACGAAGTGGTGGCGAAGTTCGGCGCCTATCTCTTCGGCAACGTGCTGACGTCGGTCATCGCGGGGTTCGCCACGTTCGTGTGGTGTGTCCTGCTCGATGTCCCCTACGCGGTCCTGCTGGGTGTCGTGGTCGCCGTCTTGGACCTCTTTCCCTACGGCTCCACGGTGGGCGGATTCGTCGTCGCCGCCGTCGCGGTCAGCGTCTCGATCCCGGTCGCCATCGGGACCGTCGCCTTCTACATGGGATTCCGGCTGGGCGAGGACTATCTGTTGACGCCCAGGATCATCGGCCGCGCGGTCAGGGTGCCGGCCGGCGTCACGGTCGTCGCCGTGCTCCTCGGCGCCGCGTGGCTGGGCGTGGTCGGAGCGCTGGTGGCGATCCCGCTGGCGGCGGCCCTGCAGCTGCTCGTGCAGGAAATGCTGTTCCCGGCGCTGGACGAGGCGTGAGCGGCGCCGAATACCGTTGGGGGCGATCGGCCTACGCCCGCGCCGCCTCGCGGCCGCTGGTGAGGTCGAGCGCGATGTCGACGAGCATGTCCTCCTGGCCGCCCACCATCCCGCGACGACCGGCCTCGACCAGAACCGTGCGCGCGTCGACGCCGAACCGTTCGGCCGCCGCCTCCGCATGGCGCAGGAAGCTCGAATACACGCCGGCGTAGCCGAGGGTGAGCGTCTCGCGATCCACGCGCACCGGACGCTCCTGCAGCGGGCGGACGAGATCGTCGGCGGCATCCTCGAGGGCGTCGAGGTCGCAGCCGTGTTGCCAGCCCATCCGGGTGGCGGCCGCGATGAACACCTCCAGCGGGGCGTTGCCCGCGCCGGCGCCCATGCCGGCCAGGGATGCGTCCACGCGCCGGCACCCGTGCTCGACGGCGACCATCGAGTTGGCGACGCCGAGGGAAAGGTTGTGGTGGGCGTGGATGCCGATTTCGGTCTCGGCGCAAAGCTTTTGGCGCACCGCGTCGACGCGCTCCGCGACGTCACGCATGGTCATCGCACCGCCGGAGTCGACGACGTAGACGCAGCCGGCGCCGAACCCCTCCATCAGCTTGGCCTGGTCGGCCAGCGCCCGCGGGGTGGTCAGGTGGCTCATCATCAGGAAGCCGACGGTGTCCATGCCCAGCTCGCGGGCGGCGGCGATGTGGTGCGCCGAGATGTCGGCCTCGGTGCAGTGGGTGGCGACCCGCACCACGGTGGCCCCGGCCCGGTGCGCCGCGCCGAGGTCACGGACGGTGCCGATTCCCGGCAGCACCAGCGTGGCGATCTTCGCGCGGCGGACCACCCCGGCGACGGCCTCGATCCACTCCAGGTCGGTGTGTGCGCCGAACCCGTACACGCAACTGGAGCCGCCCAGCCCGTCGCCATGGGCGACCTCGATCGAGTCGACCCCGGCGGCGTCGAGGGCCGCGGCGATGGCCGCGGCCTGTCGCAGCGTGTACTGGTGGCGCACCGCGTGCATGCCGTCACGCAAGGTGACGTCGCTGACGTAGAGCCGGCCGGTCATGACGACGCCCCCGCGCCCGTCAAGGAATGCGCCGCAATGCTTTCGGCGGTGGCCAGCGCCGCGGAGGTCATGATGTCGAGATTGCCGGCGTAGGCGGGCAGGTAATCCGCGGCGCCGGTCACCTGCAGCAGGACGGTGACCCGGGTACCGATGAATTTGCCGGTCTCGGGGATGTGCAGGGGATGGCCGGGACCGAAGGTCTCGAACTGCACGGGTTGCTTGAGCCGGTACCCGGGCACGTAGCGCCGAACCCGCTCGATCATCGCGGCGATGGACGCCTCGATGGCGGCATGATCGCAGTCGCCTTCCACCAGGCAGTAGACCGTGTTGCGCATCAGGATCGGCGGATCCGCCGGGTTGAGGACGATCACCGCCTTGCCCCGCTGCGCTCCGCCGACGACTTCCAAAGCGGTGGCCGTGGTTTCGGTGAACTCGTCGATGTTGGCGCGGGTGCCGGGGCCGGCGGACTTCGACGAGATCGACGAGACGATCTCGGCGTAGGCCACCGGCGCCGACCGGTTCACCGCGGCCACGATCGGTACGGTCGCCTGCCCCCCACACGTCACCATGTTGAGGTTCGGCGCGTCGAGGTGGTCGGAGAGATTGACCACCGGGACGCAGAACGGGCCGATGGCTGCCGGGGTGAGGTCGAGCACGCGCACACCGGTGTGCCGCAACACCTCCCAGTGCCTGGCGTGGGCCTCGGCGGAGGTGGCGTCGAATACCAGCCGCACCCGCTCGAAGCCCGGCATGGCCAGCAGCCCGTCGACGCCGCCCGACGACGTCGGGACGCCCAGGCGTACCGCCCTGGCCAGCCCGTCGGACGTGGGGTCGATGCCGATCATCGCCGCCATCGTCAGCGGTCCGCCACCACGCAGGATCTTGAGCATCAGGTCGGTGCCGATGTTGCCCGACCCGATGATCGCCACGGGAAATTGCCGACCGGCCATGGGGTTTCCTCTCGGCCTACGCGAAGCTCACCGCGACCGCGCCGAGGCCGGTGATCGCGGCCCTCGCCCGGTCGCCGCCCTCGACGAATGCGGCCGTGGTGTAGGAGCCCGACATCACGAATTGCCCGGCCTCGATCGCGGTACCGTACTCGGCCAGGGCGTTGGCCAGCCACGCGACGGCCGCCGCGGGATCGCCCATCACGGCGGTGCCCTGTCCGGTTTCGACGAGCGCGTCGTTCAGGTAGAGCGCCGCGGTGGTATCCGGCAGCAATGGCGCGTCCGAGATCGGCACCCACTCGCCCAGCACCACGGCGCCGGAACTGGCGTTGTCGGCGACGGTGTCCGCCAAGGTGATTCGCCAGTCGGCGATCCGGCTGTCCACGATCTCGAGCGCGGCGGCCACCGCTTCGGTGGCCGCCATCACCTCGGCGACCGTCACGCCGGGACCGCGCAGCGGTGCCCGCAGCAGGAACGCCACTTCCGGTTCCACCCGCGGCGTGCAGAACGCCCGCCGGGGCACCGCCGCCCCTTCGCCCAGCACCATGCTGTCCAGGACGTAGCCGAAGTCGGGTTGGTCGACGCCGAGCAGCGCCTGCATCGGCGCGGAGGTGAGCCCGATCTTGTGGCCGCGCAGCCGCGCGCCCGCGCCGAGGTGGCGCGCGAGGTTGTGCCGCTGCACCGAATAGGCCTGGGCCACATCAAAGTTCGGGTATGACTCGGTCAGCGGAGGAATCGGGCTGCTGGTCGCCTGAGCCGCATACAAGCGCTGGGCCGCCTCGTCCAGCGGCGGGTTCTGGGCGGTCACCTCGATCATGTGAAGTCCCCGGACTCCAAGAGCTGGGTCGCCGACTGGAAGACCAGGCGGGCGTGCAGGTCGAAGAGCTTGATCAGGTCGACCGAGTCACCGCCGATCTCCTTGGCGATGAACAGCCCGTCGGCTCCGGCGATCGCGTAGGTGGTCAGCAGGCGCACACCTTCCTCGTCGAGCCCGGGCGCCACGTCCCGCACGACCGCCTCGAACCGCCGAAAGGCCGCGTCGCGCACCTGGAGGAACATCTCCCTGGCCCGCGGCTCGATCGGGCGGCGCTCCAACGCCAGCATCAAGCCCAGCCGGATGAAGTCGGGCGCATCCAACAGCGCCTTGGCCACCTGCGTCCCGAGCTCGGCCACCCGCTCCTGGACCGGGGCGCCGCCGGGCAGGTCCAGCGCCGCAAGCCAGCGGCCGAAGCTGCGCTCGATGACCGCGGCTATCAGGTCGTCCTTGTCGGCGAAATGCCAATAGATCGATGTCGGCGGCAGGCCGCTTTTCTTGCTGACCAGCGAGATGGTGGTGCCTTCGTAGCCCCGTTCGGTGGCGACTTCGGTCGCCGCGTCGAGGATCCGCTCGCGCGACTGCTCCCCGTTGGCCCGGGTGCGGCGGCCCGCGCGCGATCCGGCGGAACCGGTGCTGCCGGCGTCGGCGGTCACGTTGCCTCCCCTGGGGTGTTGACGGTCACGTTGCGAAAGCTTACTGTATCGAGCACTACATTAACAAGGCCGGCGGAAGGGCCGCGATGACTGACCGAAAAACCTATGACGTGGCGATCGTCGGCTATGGCCCCGTCGGCTGCACCGCGGCGAATCTGTTGGGCCAATTGGGCCTCAATGTCGTTGTGGTGGAACGTGATCCCGATATCTATGCGCGGGCGCGCGCCATCTCCACCGACGAGGAAGTGGTTCGCATCTGGCAGCAGGTCGGGCTGGCGGACCGGCTCAACGCCGATATGCAGCCGGGGTGCGGGGCGAACTTCGTCGACGCCAGCGGCGTGCCCTTCGTCAAGCTGCTACCCGTGTCGAGGGGTAACGGGCATCCGCCGCAGCAGTTCATCTACCAACCCGCCCTGGAGCAGGTGCTGCGGGAAGGGGTCGACCGCTTCCCCAACGTGTCCGTCCTGCTCCAGCACGAATGCCTGCGGCTGGTCCCCCAAGGCGACGGCGTCGAGTTGATGCTCGCCGATTTGACCACCGACGAGTTCAGGCGGGTCCGCGCCTCCTACGTGATCGCCGCCGACGGCGGGTCCAGCGCCACCCGGGCGCAGCTGGGTGTGGGGTTCAGCGGCCGCACCTACGCCGAGCGCTGGATCGTCATCGACACCAAAGTGCTGAAGGAATGGCCCGGGCATGACCGGCTCCGGTTTCACTGCAACCCCGAACGGCCGACCGTCGACTGCCCCACCCCGCTGGGACACCACCGCTGGGAGTTCCCGGTGCGCGACGAGGAGGACGAGCGCGACCTGCTGTCCGAGGACGCGATCTGGAAGGTGTTGCACGCCCAGGGAATATCGCCGGGGGACGTGCAGATCCTGGGCTTCGCCTGCTACAGCCACCATGTCCGCTTCGCCGACCGGTGGCGGGTGGGCCGGGTCTTCCTGGCCGGCGACGCCGCCCACGCGATGCCCCCGTGGATCGGGCAGGGCATGTGCGCGGGCGTGCGTGATGTGGCGAACCTGTGCTGGAAGCTCGGGGCCGTGCTGAACGGGTCGCTGCCCGAATCGGTGCTCGACACCTATCAGACCGAGCGGCTGCCGCACGTGCGGGAGGTGACCAACCGCGCGGTGAAGACGGGCAAGCTCATCATCGAACGCAACCGGTTGCGCGCCGCGGCCCGCAACCACCTCTTCCGCACCGCGAGCAGGGTGCCCTACTTCCTGACGTGGCTGCGTGACCACCGCTGGTTACCCGACGCGCGCTACCGGGACGGCCTGCTGGCCCGCAACGGAAACCGGGCCGTCGGCTGGCTCATCCCCCAGCCCTGGGTCCGCGACGAGAAGGGCGACAGCGTCCGCCTCGACGACGTGGTGGGCGGGCGCTGGACCGTGCTGCACACCGGGCGCGCATCCGACTGGCCGGACTGGCATGCCGCGGGAGTGCCCGCGCTGCAGGTCATCCCGCCCGGAAGCGTTCCGCGTGCCGACTGCCTCGTCGACAGCGACGGGTCGCTCACCGCCTGGCTGGGCGGGAAGGGCGCCTCGGCGGTGGTGGTGCGGCCCGACGGCTTCGTCTACGCCGGCGCCGCCGATGGCCAGCCCCTTCCGCCGCCGCCGGCCGGCTTCAAGTCCTAAGGAGACACCCAGTGACCACGAACACGATCACCGAACGCACCGTCAACGTCAGAGGAAAAGAGATCTTCGTCGCGGAGGCCGGCAGCGGCCCGCCCGTGGTGCTGTTGCACGGCGGCGGACCGGGCGCGTCGGGCATGTCGAATTACGCCCGCAACGTCGAGCCGCTCGCCGAGCACTTCCGGGTCATCGTTCCGGACATGCCCGGCTACGGCCGCTCCACCAAGGGCGTGAACCGGCGAGACCCGTTCGGATACCTCGCCGATCACATCCGGGGCATGCTCGACGCGCTCGGCATCGAGACCGCACACCTGGTCGGCAACTCCTACGGCGGGTCGTGTGCGTTGCGGCTGGCCCTGGACACGCCACACCGGGTGAACAAACTCGTGCTGATGGGCCCCGGCGGCATCGGGACCAGCCGCGGGTTGCCCAGCGAGGGTCTGCGAAGCCTGCTGGCCTACTACGGCGGCGACGGACCCAGCCTGGAGAAGCTGCGCACGTTCATCCGCTCATACCTGGTGTATGACGGTCACGCCGTGCCCGATTCGCTGATCGAGTCCCGCTACCGGGCGTCGATCGACCCCGAGGTCGTGGCCAATCCGCCGCTGCAACGCCCCGCGGGGTTGAGCACGCTGTGGCGGATGGACTTCACCCGCGACCGCCGCCTCGGCAGCCTCTCGACGCCCACGCTGATCGTCTGGGGCCGCGACGACAAGGTCAACAAACCCGGCGGCGCGGCGATGCTCGCCGACCGGCTGCCCAACGCCGACGTCCTGCTCGCCGCCAACACCGGGCATTGGGTCCAGTGGGAGCGCGCCGCACTGTTCAACGCGGTCACCGCCGCGTTCCTGAAAACCTAACCACCGCAAGCGATGACAGGGATCAAGATGTCCGTCACCCAATGGCCGTCGGTGTTCGGCAAAGCGCACCTGGGTTACGTCGTGATCGAAACCCAAAAGATCAGCGACTGGAAGCGCTTCGGCCGCGACGCGATCGGCATGCACCTCGACGAGATGGCCCCCGAGACCGCCCGGTTCCGCCTCGACGACGACGAATGCCGCGTGCTGCTGCGACGCGGCCCGGCCGAGGACGTCGTCGCACTGGGCTGGCAGCTCGACGGCCATGCGACGTTCGAGGAGATCAGTCGCCGCGTCGCCGGCCGCGGGGTGCCCAACGCCGAGGGCAGCGACGAAGAGGCGAAGCTGCGCGGTGTCGAGCGCTTCCTGCGGTTCCCCGGCCCGAACGGCCTCGGCCAGGAGATCTACACCACCGCCCGCACCGCGCCGTTGCCGCTGGACATACCGGGCAGCGGATTCGTCACCGGCGCAGGCGGAATGGGCCACGTCGCCCTCACGTCGAAGAAGCCACACGAGGTGCGCGGGTACTACAACCACGTCTTCGATGCGCGGCTCTCGGACTACATCGACGAGACCATCAGCGGGATGAGGTTCAAGATCAGGTTCCTCAGGGTCAACGAACGGCACCATTCGGTGGCGATCGCGTCGGTGAATGCGTTGCCTATCAACCCGATTCGCACCCGTGTCCAGCACGTCAACGTGCAGGTCGCCACGCTCGACGACATGGTCAGCTCCTACCAGCGGGTCAAGGAACTGGGCTTCGAGATGGCCCTGTCCGTCGGCCAGCACACCAACGACAAAGAGCTGTCCTACTACGCGGCCACGCCGTCGGGCTTCGAATGGGAGGTGGGCTGGAACCCGATCGTCGTCGACGAAGCCACCTGGAGCCCCACCACCCACCAGGGCATCAGCATCTGGGGCCACCGGCCGGAAGGGCAGACGGTCATCGCCAAGCTCCAGCAGTTCGCGGCGGCCGCCCGCTCGCTACGGCACCGGGAAGACACCGTCGGGGCGCTCAGCGCACCCGGCATCGCCGACGACTAGCTGTCGTGACCTGACACGTTGTTGTCAGGCAGCGAGTCGGCTGATTGGTGGTCGTCCGCCGAGGGCGGAGTGGCCTCGTCGAGTGTTGTAGCGGCGAAGGAATTGGTCAAGACCGCGTCTACGCAGGGTGTTGTTGGTCCAGGGGCGGGCGTAGGCCCATTCGTTGAGCAGGGTCCGGTTGAACCGTTCTGCTTTGCCGTTGGTCCAGGGACAGCCGGGCTTGCTGAATCGGCGTTTGAGTTGCCAGGCCGAACAAACCCAGCCCCAGTCGGTGCCGTGTCGGTAGACCAACGCGTTGTCGGTCAGTAGCCGACGCACACGTACGCCTTGGGCAGCGAACCAGGCCACTGCCCGGTGGAGAAACCCCGCGCACGTCGGATCCTTTTCGTCGGGGAGTACTTCGCTGTAGGCGAGCCGGGTGTAGTCATCGATGGCGGTGTGGACGTAGTCGTAGCCGATCTTGGTCTTCTTGTGCCGGTTGGCAACTGAGACCGCGGCGTCGCGGCCGTGCAGCCGCCATCCACCGCCTGACGGGATGCGGCCGAGCTTCTTGACGTCGACATGAACCATGGCCCCCGGCGTGGGGTGTTCGTAGCGGTTGGGGCTGCGCCGAGATGAGCGCACCGCCTCGCCGGTGATTGGGTCGATTGCACTCAGATGTGGCACCTGGTGGCGCGCCAGGATCCGCCCGACCGTCGAGGGATTCAGGTCGAGTTCGGCGGCGAGCACAACAGCGCCGCGTTTACGGCGTCGGCGCGCGGCGAGCACCTTCTGCTCGACCCGATGGCTCGTGCGGTTAGGCATCCGGATCGGCCGCGATGAACGGTCGGCCAGCGCGGCATCGCCGCCCTGGGCATACCGGCGCAGCCACTTGTACACCGTTGCCCGCGAAATCCCCAGTTGCTCAGCCACATGCGCAGCCGGCCAACCAGCGGC
>NZ_LZJM01000045.1:0-9002 GCF_001667665.1 Mycobacterium sp. E342 | reverse complement strand
GCACATCGTGGATGACTCGGGTGCCCGCGCCGCCATCGTGCACGGCGACCAATTCGACAGGTTCGCCGTCCCGCTGGATACCTTGGACCCGTTCATGATTGGCAACGACTACGAGCGCCGCCTGGCCAACGCGTCCCCTGCCGCACCGCCATGCGCGACGTCGCCCGACGATATGGCCGTCATCCTCTACACCAGCGGGACGACTGGCCGGGCCAAGGGGGTCATGCACGCTCACCGTGCCCTGCTTTACCAGGCGGCCGATACGAACCTGGCGACCGAGGCGCAGGCATCCGACGTCATGTTGGCAACCACGCCGTTCTTCACCGCCGGCGGAATGCTGCGCACCGTGTCCTGGCTATACCTCGGCCAGACGATGGTGATCCATCAACGCTTCGAACCAGAACGCGTCTTGGACGAAATCGAACACCATAAAATCACCTTCACCACATTCATCCCCACGATGCTGCAACGCACGCTAGCCATGATCGAGTCGGGTCCACCGCGCGACCTTTCGAGCCTGCGCCGCATCTCCTACGGGTCGGCACCAGTCCCGCCCGGCTTGGCCGAACGGGCAATGAGGTTGCTCGGCTGCGACTTGCAGCAACGGTATGGTCTGACCGAGTGCGGTGGACAGGCCACCATCCTGACGCCACAGGACCACCGCGACATTGTCGCCGGGCGGAATTCGATCCTGACGTCGTGTGGACGCGAAACGCCGATGTGCGTGATCCGGATCTGCGACGCCGAGGGACGTTCGCTTCCGGCACACGAAGTCGGCGAGATTGTCATCGAAAGCCCGGCCAACGCCATGGGCTACTGGAACCAGCCCGAGCAAACCGCCGCCACCTTCCGCGCTGATGGCGTGCGCACCGGGGACATGGGATACCTCGATGCAGATAACTATCTGCACGTCACCGGACGCAAGACCGACATGATCATCTCCGGCGGCTTCAACGTGTACCCGGCCGAGATCGAACGGGTCATCGCCCAATGTGACGGAGTCGAGCTGGTCGCGGTGGTCGGCGTGCCGGACGCCGAATGGGGCGAGACCCCGGTGGCCGTGGTCGTGCCGCACCCGTCATATACCGACCTCGAGGCTTTGACTGCCGAGCTCAGCACTGTGTGTCGTGAACAGCTGGCCGGGTACAAGCAACCCCGCCGATTCGCTTATCGCAACGAATTGCCCCTCGGGCCGGCAGGCAAGATCCTCAAGGGCCGGATCCGCGAAGACCTCGACGCGACGCAGCCCGATGCCGTCATCGCCCACCAGCAATCAGCGGACTAGGCGAGGGATCAACCATGACGCGAGCACTCACCGACGCGCTGCCCGAGTACCAGCTGCTCATCAATGGGCAACGCGTCCCTGCCAAATCAGGGGCCACATTCGACAGCATCGACCCCTACAGCGGACAACCATGGGTGCGGATACCCGATGGTGGCGCCTCAGACGTCGACACCGCCGTCGCTGCGGCGCGCGCCGCGTTGCGGGGGCCATGGGGGGAGCTCACACCGACGGCGCGCGGCGCCCTGCTACTCAGGCTCGCGGACGTCATCGCCGCCGAAGCGGAAACGCTGGCCGAACTCGAAGTGCGCGACGGAGGCAAGTTGGCCCGCGAGATGGTGGGCCAAATGCGTTCGCTGCCTGACTATTACAGGTACTTCGGCGGGCTCGCCGACAAGGTGCACGGTCAAGTCATCCCCACCGACAAATCCAACTACCTCGTCTATACGCGCAACGAGCCCGTCGGGGTGGTCGGGGCCATCACGCCGTGGAACTCCCCGCTGTTGCTGCTGACGTGGAAGCTAGCCGCGGGCCTGGCGGCCGGATGCACGTTCGTCATCAAACCGAGCGAGCACACGCCTACGTCGACGCTGGCGTTTGCCGAGCTCTTCGCCAAGGCCGGGTTTCCACCTGGAGTGGTCAACGTCGTCACCGGCTGGGGCCCGGCAACCGGTGCCGCGCTGGCCGCCCATCCTGACATAGACAAGATCGCCTTCACCGGTTCCACATCGACCGGAATCGCGGTAGGGCGCGCGGCAATCGAGCACATGGCGCGCTTCACGTTGGAACTCGGAGGCAAGTCCGCCCAGGTGGTGTTCCCCGACGCCGATCTCGATGCGGCGGCCAACGGCATCATCGCCGGCGTCTTCGCGGCAACGGGGCAAACCTGCCTGGCCGGGTCCCGCCTGCTGGTCCATCGCGACGTCGCCGACGCCTTGGTCGATCGTGTGGTCGCCCGCGCCGCGAGCATCAGACTGGGCGATCCGAAAGCGGCGACCACCGAGATGGGGCCGGTGTCCAACAAGGTCCAGTACGAGAAGGTGCTCGAACACTTCGCCGCGGCCCGGGCACAGGGCGCGACAATCGCGTGCGGCGGTGAACCCGCGACCGAATTCGGCGGCTTCTTCGTCAAACCCACCGTGCTGACCGGCGTCGACCCGTCGATGCGGGCCGTCGCCGAGGAAGTCTTCGGCCCGGTCCTGGCTGTGATGACGTTCACCGACGAGGACGAGGCGGTCGAGATGGCCAACGCCACCCCGTTCGGTCTTGCCAGCGGCGTGTGGACCAACGACGTGCACCGTGCCCACCGCGTGGCGGCGGGACTGCGCGCCGGAACGGTATGGGTGAACTGCTACCGGGCGGTCGCCCCGCAAGTTCCCTTCGGTGGCATGGGGCACAGCGGAATCGGCCGCGAGAACGGCGCCGACGCCATTCACGAGTTCACCGAGACCAAGGCGATCTGGGTCGAGCTGAGCGGCGCCACCCGAGACCCGTTCACCCTCGGATGATGGGTGTCGACGGCGACGCCGTCCCCCTGCGTCTCCGTCGACGATCCGACCGCTCTCGACGAACTGCCCGCACACTACGCCTTTCAGGGACGACGAGGAGCTACCAGTGAAGGCCGGCCTCGACTACGACGCCTTCCAACGGCCCCGGTCGTGTCGACAATCCGCAGCCCTGGGCTCGGCGCCACGGGCTTGTGGGCGCTGCCCCCGGTGACGGCGTCTACCAAGCAGTGAACGTAGGCCTACCCGACGGCGCGACGACAGCACCGCGACGTGTGCTGCCATCGACTGATTAAAGGATACCCATCGGGATGATCAGTGGTTCCTGTGCCCCGCGGCCTGGCCGTGGACAACGCCGTCGACTCCTGCTCCGACAGCAGATTCCGTCAAGCGCCACATCACTCGCAGGGGCCCATTGTGCGGTGACTGCCATCACGCTAGTCTGCCAAATGAGTGTCCTATTAGAGCGTGCGAATGCCGTTGAGCTTCGCGGGAGAGGTTTGGGTGCCATGGGTGCTGGATACGAGGGCAGGCTGTTCATCGACGGAGAGTTCCGAGAAGCCCGCTCGGGCAAGCGTTACGACGTAATCAATCCCGCGGATGAATCGGTGGTGGCCGCCGCCGCCGATGCCGGCCCAGAGGACGTGGCCGACGCGGTCACGGCTGCCCGACGGGTAGCCGACGAGACGACGTGGGCCACCGACCACGCGTTCCGGCGCCGCTGCCTCGAGCAATTCCAGCAAGCACTTCGCAAGGACGTCGAGGAGCTGCGCACCATCGTGACATCGGAAGCAGGTGTGTGCACCGCGGTGATGGGCACGCACGTCGACGCGATGATCGAGGGAATGGACTTTTTCAATGACCTGGCCACGTCGTTCCCCTGGGAGCGCGAGCTGGGGCCCTACGAACTTCTGGGAATGCGATCCAACCGGCGCGTACGCTACCAGCCGTACGGCGTGGTTGGGGCTATCACCCCGTGGAATGCCCCTTTCATGACCGCGATCTGGAAGATCCACCACAGCCTCGCCGCCGGGAACGCCGTCGTGCTCAAGAGCGCCCCAGATACACCGCTGACCGCATCGCGCATGGTTCAGCTGATCGCCGAACACACCGATATTCCGGCCGGCGCAGTCAACACGATCAGCTCAGCGGACAAGGCCATCGCCGGTGATGCCCTCACCGGCGATCCGCGTGTGGATCTGTATCACTTCACAGGCTCCCCCGGCGTCGGCGAACGAATTCAACAGCGCGCGGCCATCGGGAGCCGCAAGGTCGTCCTGGAGTTGGGCGGTAAGTCGGCCAACGTGCTGCTTCCCGACGCCGACCTCGATTCTTCCTGCGCTATGGGCACATTCATGTGCATGGCAACCAGCGGTCAGGGGTGCGCGCTGCCAACCCGCATGGTGGTCCACGAATCCATCTACGACGACGTCGTCGAGCGGCTGACGGCCAACATCGGGAACATGCCCTGGGGTGACCCGACCGAGCCGAACAACATCGTTGGCCCGATCATCCGGGCAGAGCAGGTCGATCGGATGGAGGGTCTAGTCAACCGCGCGAAGCAGGCCGGAGCCAAAGTGCCCGTCGGCGGCAAGCGCGGCGATCGCGACAAGGGGTTCTGGTACGAGCCGACCCTGGTGGTCGACGTCGACGAGAACGCGGAGATCGCACAGAACGAGGTCTTCGGCCCCGTACTGACGGTCGTCCGGTACGAAGGTGATGACGATGAGGCGGTGCGAGTGGCCAACAACTCCCGCTACGGTCTGTCGGCCTACGTCCAGTCCGCCGACGAGGAGCGGGCGTGGGCGGTCGCCGGACGACTCAATGCCGGCACGGTCAACATCAACAACTCCTTCTACCTCTCGCCCGACGGACCATTCGGCGGATGGGGTATCAGCGGCGTCGGTGTCGAGCACGGCGTCGAGGGCTTCGCGGAGTACCTCCGTATCAAGACCATCGCCAGCCCCTGCTGAGCCAGGACAGTGCCCGTCGAGATCGGCCGTGCCGGGTTACCCCCAGGGGACGCGGCACGGCCGGGGTCTTCCCCACGGCCGAGCGACCGCCGGGGCGGTTCGGTAGAATGAGGTCGAAAAGGCAAATGTTTCTACTCTTTCAGAGTGTCGCCGTCGCGTTGCCGCGGCGAGGCGACACGATCCGGAGGTGATTCGCCATGAAGTTACGGCTGCAACGTGAACACTGTGTCGGCCACGCGCAGTGCTACGGCGTCAATCAGGACATGTTCCCACTCGATGACAGCGGCTACTCGTCGCTGACGGCGACGGAGATCGCACCGCAAGACGTCGAGACCGCACGCGCAGGAGCGGGCGCCTGCCCCGAACGCGCACTCGTCCTTGACGAGGATTGAGGCGCAGTCGCGGTGCCGCGCAACGATCGATGGTGTTTCGGTGAGTTTGGCGCAAGCACAACGCGATTCGGCGGTGCAATGACTCCCGTGGCGCGGGATACCCTCCCAGCGCGCAATTTGTTCACATAGCTATCTTGAGAATTAACGTCCCGACCTCGGAGGAACCGTGCCGTCACGTATCAAGGCATCGATCGTCGCCGTCGGCCGTAGCGCCATCGGCACCGCTCGCAAGGGAACGTTGGCGAACATGCCCGCGGTAGAACTCGCCAAGCCCGTGACGACGGCGGTCATCGAACGATCTGGTCTTGTGCCGAGCGACTTCGACGACTTCGTCTTGGCCGAGGTAATGCAGGGCGGTGGAGACTCCGCCCGATACATCGCCGTCGAGCTCGGCCTGACTGATATCCCCGGCGTGGCCGTAAATCGGCAATGCGCTTCCAGTCTTTCGGCGATCGCGATCGGCGCCGGACACATTGCCGCGGGGATGAGCTGTGCAGTCCTTGCCGGCGGCATGGAGTCTTTATCCACCACTCCGGTGACCCGGAAGCGCAAGCCCTTCACGAAGGACGAATACGACGATCCCTGGGTCTCGCTCTCACACCCCCCGACCGAAGACGCTCCGGCGATGGACATGTCCATCACGGTCGCTCACAACTGCGCGACGCAATACGGGATCACCCGCGAGGACCAAGACGCGTGGGCATTGCGCAGCCACCAGCGCGCCGTCAAGGCACGGGACTCGGGATCGTTCGTCGATGAGATTGTCCCCCTCGACGTGCCACGTCAGGATGGGTCGACCGCCGTCTTCGGCGAGGACGAGCATCCGCGGCCGGACACATCGATGGAAATCCTTGGCGGCCTCAAGGTCCTGCACCCGGAGATCCCCGGCTTCACCGTGACGGCGGGCAACAGCTCGGGCATGAATGACGCCGCCGCAGTCGTCGCACTCGCCAGGCCCGAGGATTTTCCCGACGCGATGGCGGGGATTCTGTCGTGGGCACAGGTCGGTGTGCCGCCCAACCGCACGGGAAGCGGCCCCATCGAGGCCATTCCGAAGGCCCTAGCGCTGGCCGGATTGAGCCTCAAAGACGTTGACCTGTTTGAGATCAACGAGGCATTCGCAGCGCAAGCGGTGGCCTGCTCGCGGGCGCTCGACCTCGACGAGGACTTGGTCAACGTGTACGGATCAGGGATCAGCCTCGGCCACCCGATCGCCGCCACTGGTGCCCGCATGGTGACTTCTGCTACGTACGAACTCCGGCGGCGCGGCGGCGGGATCGGCGTCGTATCGATGTGCGCCGGCGGCGGAATGGGTGCCGCCATGGTCATCGAGGTTTCTTGACGACCGTCGACGAAGGCCAGACCACCGCGCATCGGGCCAATCGTCCGACCTCGCCGCGGACGGCGCCCAGCACACCCCGGCGCTTTCGGCGTGCTCCCTGCGCGCGGCAACGGTGTGTGCAACCGGCCACGCTACGGAGAGCGAAATGGGCCCGACCTAAGGAGCAAGACACCATGAGCGACGAAATCCTCAAGATCGAGTCTGACGGGGCGGTCCGTATCGTCACACTGAACAAACCCGACAGCCTCAATGCGCTCTCCCATGAACTTCATCTGGAGCTGTGCAACGTATGGCAGCGGATCGCCAGCGACTGGGAGGCGCGCGTCGTGGTGCTCACCGGCGCGGGGCGGGCGTTCTGCGCCGGGGGCGACGTGTCCGGCTTCCTCGAGAAGGTCACCAACGTTGATCGGCGGCGGCACGGCATGCGCGAAGCCGCCCGGCTGGTCACCGAAATGCTGCGCTTTCACCTGCCGGTCATCGCGGCGATCAACGGCCCCGCAGTCGGGCTCGGTGCCAGCCTGGCCACGATGGCCGACATCGTATACATGGCGGATACCGCATTCATTGCCGACACACATGTCACCATGGGTCTGGTCGCCGGCGACGGTGGAGCTATCACGTGGCCCGCAATGATGAGCATCCTGCGCGCCAAAGAGTATCTGTTCACCGGGGAGCGCATCTTCGCAAAAGACGCCAAGGAGATTGGCTTGGCCAACAAGGTGTTGGCTCCAGAGGAACTCATGCCCGCCGCACTCGAACTCGCCCACAAGCTTGCCGCGCATCCGGCGCAGGCGTTGCAGGACACCAAGCGCGCGGTCAACTTGCACCTCAATGCGGCGGCAGGGCGGGTCCTTCCCTATGCGCTTGCCGCCGAGGAGGTCTCCTTCAGCCAACCCGAGGTGGCCAGGATCGCGCGTGACTTGGCGGCAAAAGCAGACGTAGGGAAGGGCTAGTGCCGGAATAAGACCGCATATAACAACCGGGACGAGATAACCCCTGGGCTGATCACGTGGTCAGCCATCGAACGGACTGTGGGTCGACACGCATGGGCCCGGCGTAATCCTCGAGAGAGCCGACGCGCTGAAGTTATTCGCTTGTCGGTGCGCGCACTGCAGGCAAGACCAGGGTATCGATCACCTCGCGGACGAAATTGGCGTCGACGCTTTGTCCGCGGGCAACCTGCAGCAGACCCATCGCTCCGAGAACGTCCGCCACCAGCGACCAGTCGCGGTCGGCCGAGAGTTCGCCGCGGTCGGCGGCTTGCGCAAGGATCGCGGTAATCGTGCGTTTGCCTTTGCCGAGCATGAGGTCATCAAGCGCCGAGGCGAGTTCGGGTTCGTGTGCCGCTTCCATCGCGACTCGCAACACCAGGTCATTGCTGACCAGGCTGCTGTCGTTGCGTTTGACGCGTTCGACGAGGGCGTCCAGATCGCCTTCCAGGGTGCCCGTGTCGGGGACGTCGACGCTGCAGAGGTCGGGTCGCCAGTACACCAAAGCATCGGTCATCAGCGCGGCTTTGGAGGACCAGCGCCGGTAGATGGCGGCCTTGCCGACGCCTGCCCGTGCCGCGATGTCATTCATGTTGGTGGCGTGATAACCATATTCCGTCAAGGCGGCTAGGGCGGCGTTGAGAATGGCCGGATCGCGGGACCGGTCCAAGCGGCCCTCGGTGCGTTGCCGCAGTTTTGATTCCGCTTCTGTCATGGGCCCTGATCCGTCAACCGACAACCTTGTCGTCGACAGTGTGACAGACCGGCAGGTGAGTTTCATGGGGCCGTCAGCTGTGGGATGGGGGCCGTGCGCTCCTCGTCGGTGGCACGCGGGGCCCGCTTGGTGCGGTAGGTGTTCAGCGGCCACCAGAACCAGTGCCCGAGCGCGGCGGCGATCGACGGGGTCATGAACGAGCGCACGATCAGGGTGTCGACCAGGAGGCCCAGGCCGATGGTGGTGCCCAGCTGTCCGATTACGCGGAGCTCGCTGACGATCATCGACATCATGGTGAACGCGAACACCATGCCGGCCGCGGTGACCACCCGCCCGGAAGCTCCCATGCCGCGGATGATTCCGGTGTTGAGCCCGGCATGTATTTCTTCTTTGAGCCTGGACACCACCAGCAGGTTGTAGTCCGAACCCACCGCGAGAAGGATCACGATCGACAACGGCAACACGATCCATTGCATGCCGAGGCCGGTGATGTCTTGCCAGAGCAGGACCGACAGACCACAGGCGGTGCCCAGTGAGGCGGCGACCGTGCCGACGATCACCAGTGCCGCCACCAGGCTGCGGGTGATGAGCAGCATGATGCCGAAGATCAGGATGAGCGCGGCGATCCCGGCGACCATCAAGGGCACCCCGCTGGAGACCTCGAAGGTGTATCTGGCCGGGATGGCATCGATGTACAGCGATATGCAAGAGGGAGTGAACATTGACCTGATGGTCGCCGGGATCGCCGCGCTCATCCTGATCTTCGGCATCATGCTGCTCATCACCCGCAGCCTGGTGGCGGCA
>NZ_LZJM01000044.1:0-544 GCF_001667665.1 Mycobacterium sp. E342 | reverse complement strand
TGCGGTTGCCGCACGGCAACGGCGAGACCATCCGGCTGGCCCGCGGCGCGTCGCTCTCCGACTTCGCCGACAAGATCAACGCCAACCCGGCGTCGCTGGTGCAGGCGCTGTTCAACCTCGGGGAGATGGTGACCGCCACCCAGTCCGTCGGCGACGAGACGCTCGAGCTGCTGGGCAGCGAGATGAACTACGTCGTCCAGGTCGTCAGCCCGGAGGACGAGGACCGCGAGCTGCTGGAATCCTTCGACCTGACCTACGGCGAGGACGAGGGCGGCGAGGAGGACCTGCAGACCAGGCCGCCGGTGGTGACCGTGATGGGTCACGTCGACCACGGTAAGACGCGACTGCTGGACACGATCCGGAACGCCAGCGTGCGCGAGGCCGAGGCCGGTGGCATCACCCAGCACATCGGTGCGTACCAGGTTTCCGTCGACCTTGACGGCACCGAGCGGCCGATCACCTTCATCGACACCCCGGGTCACGAGGCGTTCACCGCCATGCGTGCCCGTGGGGCAAAGGCCACCGACATCGCGATTCTGGTGGT
>NZ_LZJM01000043.1:0-918 GCF_001667665.1 Mycobacterium sp. E342 | reverse complement strand
TGGTGAGCGGCCCCAATACCCCACCCCCACACCATGACCGGCCACATAGAGTTCCCCGACCACCCCGGCCGGCACCGCACGCAACCACGGGTCCAACACGAACAGTGCTGCTCCTGAGACCGGCGACCCAATCGGCGGGGCACCCACCCCGGCAGTCAGCGGGATACTCCTGGCCACCCACATTGTGGTCTCGGTCGGCCCATAGACGTTGACCATCACCCGCCCCGGCGCCCACCGATTGACCAGCTCAGCCGGACACGGCTCAGCGCCGATCACCAGCGCCGCCGACTCCAACCCTTGCGGCGAAAGCATCGCCACCGCCGAGGGGGTCTGAGTGAGCACACTGACCGGTTCAGCCACCAGCAACGCGTGGAAATCATCCGCAGAGCGGGTCAGCGCCTCGGGCACCACCACCAACCGGCCCCCATGCAACAACGCACCCCAGATCTCCCACACCGAAAAGTCAAACGCATACGAATGAAACTGCGACCACACCTGTCCCGGCCCCAGCCGCACACCAATCTCCAACGAATCAAACAACTGGGTCACGTTGGCGTGCGTGACAGCAACCCCCTTAGGGATACCGGTGGTGCCCGAGGTATAGACGATGTGCGCAATATCCTCTGAAGTCGGGCCCGGCACCGGTGTGACCGGCTCAACATCGATAGCGGGATCACTGACATCAATCACCGCCACGTCATGGCCATCCAGCCGCGAGCGCAACTCGGTGGTGGTCAGTACCACCACCGGGCCGGCGTCAGCCACCAGGAACCCGACCCGGGCCGCGGGCAGGCCCGGATCGATTGGCACATAGGCCGCCCCGGACTTGAGCACCGCCAGGATCGCCACGATGGCCTGCGCGCCGCGCGGCAACAACAACCCCACACACCCACCCGGTCCCGCCCCTTGGGCAACGAG
>NZ_LZJM01000042.1:0-21039 GCF_001667665.1 Mycobacterium sp. E342 | reverse complement strand
GGCGGCGCGCTCCGCCCCGGCTCGGTGAGCCGCACCGGACCGTAGTTCTCGGCGCGCGCGGTCCCGGCGCCCACCAGGACGACGTCGGCGAAGCCGCGCAGGATTTTCAACAGCTGCTGATCGGCGGGACACGACAGCGGGCCGGCCCGGCCGCCGAACGCGGCGGCCCCGTCGGCGCTGAAGATCATGTTGGCCCGCACCCCGAGCGGGGGATCGGCGTAGAACGACGCGAGTTCGGTGACGCCGGCGACGGTGCCCACCCGGGGAGCCACGGCTACGCCTCGTGGCCGGGTTCCAGATGGCGGACGTCACCGAAGGACACCCAGCGTTCAAGCTCTTCGGGCGGGCGGCCGTCCACCGGCGCGAGCAGGTGCCCGATGTGGTCGCCCAGCGAGAACCTGTCGAGAATCTCGCCGACGAACCATGCGGCGGCGTCGTCGAGAATGGGCATCCCCGCCGGGCCGGTGTGCCACGAGCAGCGGTCGAATTTGTTGATCGTGTCGCCGGTCTGGCTGCCGAACAGCTCCACGACGTCGAGGTGGTCGTGGTCGAACAGGTGCACCGCCAGGTGAGTCGCCTCGGTGGCGACCGGGAACGTGTGGTTCTTTTTGGACAGGCCGACCAGGAATCGGGGCGGGTGGATGCTGGTCTGGCTGGCGAACCCGACCAGACAGCCCGCCGAGACGTCGTCGGCCCGCGTGGTCACGACGTACATCGGGTAATTCAGCAGGCTCACCAGCTTTTCGAACGCGTCTTCTCCCGGGTTGGTCATCCGCTCAGTCTTCCCGTTCGAACCGAGGAAGAACCCGGCGGTGCCCCTAGGCCTGGCAGCAGGGCTCGTCGGCGGTGTCGCCGAACGTGTCGGAGTCAGCGAGCACGGTGTAGACCTCCCACCGTTCCCCGCCGGGGCCGGTGACCCAGACCTTGTCCTGCGTAGCGAAGCAGCAGGTGGTGTCGAGCTGCTCGTCGGTGACCAGCCCCCGGTCGCCGAGGCGGCCGATTTCGGCGTGCACGGTCTCACTGGAGCCGACTTCCACGCCGAGGTGGTTGAGGCTGCCGCCGTGGCCGGGGTTCTCGAGCAACACCAGCTTGAGCGGGGGTTCGGCGATCGCGAAGTTGGCGTAGCCGGGTTTGACCTTGGCCGGTTCGGTGTCGAAAAGCTTGGAGTAGAACGCGATCGCCTCCTCGAGGTCGTCGACGTTGAGGGCGAGTTGCACGCGAGACATGAGGTGTCCTTTCTTTCGGGTGCGGGCTAGGGGGTGGGGGCGGGCAGGAGTTCGGCGATCAACGCCGCCACCCGCTGGGCGATGTCGTCGCGGATGGCGCGCACGGTGGCCAGCGGTTGGCCGGCGGGGTCGGGCACTTTCCAGTCGCGGTAGGACACCCCCGGAAAGTAGGGGCAGGTGTCGCCGCAGCCCATGGTGATCACCACGTCGCTGGTCTGCACATCGTCGCCGGTGAGGACCCTCGGGCTGGCGGCCGTGATGTCGATGCCCCGCTCGGCCATGGCGGCGATCGCAACGGGGTTGATCTCGTCGGCGGGCTGGGTTCCGGCCGAACGGACTTCGATGCGACCGTCGGACATCTGGCTCAGCAGGGCGGCGGCCATCTGTGAGCGGCCGGCGTTGTGCACGCAGACGAACAGGACGCTGGGCTTATCGGCCATCGGTGCGGGCTCCTCGGGCGGGGTCGTCGCGAAACAGCCGGGCGCGCAGCGCAAGCGAAACGTAGACCAGCCCGACCAGGACGGGCACCTCGATCAGCGGGCCGACCACCCCGGCGAGGGCCTGCCCGGACGTGACGCCGTAGGTCGCGATGGCCACCGCGATGGCCAGTTCGAAGTTGTTACCGGCGGCGGTGAAGGCCAGGGTGGTCGTGCGGGCGTAGCCGAGGCGCAAGAGGAGTCCCAGGGCATACCCGCCCGCCCACATGATCGCGAAGTAGGCCAGCAGCGGGATGGCGATCCGGGCCACGTCCCATGGCCGGGAAGTGATCTCGTGGCCCTGCAGGGCGAACAGGATCACGATGGTGAACAGCAGCCCGTACAGGGCCCACGGCCCGATGCGGGGGAGGAACCGCGTCTCGTACCAGTCGCGGCCCCGGAATTGTTCGCCCAGCCGGCGCGAGAGGTATCCGGCCAGCAGCGGGATGCCGAGGAAGATGAGCACGGCCTTGGCGATCTGCCAGGGCGAGACGTGGATGCCGGTTTGGGGCAGGCCCAGCCAGCCGGGCAGCACCGACAGGTAGAACCAGCCCAGCGCCGCGAACATGACCACCTGGAACAGCGAATTCAAGGCGACCAGCACGGCGGCGGCCTCGCGGTCCCCGCAGGCCAGGTCGTTCCAGATGATGACCATGGCGATGCAGCGGGCCAGCCCGACGATGATGAGGCCGGTGCGGTACTCGGGCAGGTCGCCCAGCAGGGACCAGGCCAACGTGAACATCACCGCGGGACCGACCACCCAGTTGAGCAACACGGACGACACGATCAGCTTCCGGTCGGCGGTGACCTCGTCGAGCCGGTCGTAGCGGACCTTGGCCAGCACTGGATACATCATGACCAACAGCCCGAGCGCGATCGGTAGCGAAATGCCCTGAATGGCAACGGCGCTCAGAGCCGAACCGAGGCCCGGAACGACTCGGCCGAGCAACAGGCCGGCGGCCATCGCCGCCCCGATCCATAACGGCAGCAGCCGGTCCAACGTGGGGAGGCGGGTCGCCGCCGTGGTGGGCGCCGGGGCGCGGGTTTCGGTCATGGCCGCAGCACCGACGAAAGCCGCTGCAGCGCAGCGGGAATCACCCAGTAGTACACCCAGGTGCCGCGCCGCTCGCAATCCAGCAACCCGGCTGAACGCAGCAGCTTGAGGTGATGGGAAATCGTTGGCTGCGACAGATCGAAGGTCGCCGATATCTCGCAGACGCAGGCCTCGCCGCCGGGGTGGCTGGCGATCAGGCTCAACAATCTCAGGCGCACCGGATCGCCCAGCGCCTTGAACATGCCAGCCAGTTCGGACGCCTGCGACTCGGCCATCGCGGCCGTCCCCAGCGTCGCGCAGCACGTCTGCAGTTGATTCGACATTCTTCTATATAAACACTTATCGAATCAACACGCAACCTCACGTGGCCGTCGGTGGTGACCGCCGCGCCGACCCAGTGAGCCAGGCGTCGAGCGACACGGCGCCGGCCCCGGCGAAAAGCAGGAACAGGCTGCCGCAGAGCTGGGCCAAGTCGACGCGCGATTCGTGGATGAAGTCCCACCAGCCGTGTTCGCCACCAAAGAGTGGGGCCTGGCACCAGAAGAGGGGCAGCTTGGTGATCAACAGCGCCCCGAGCATGTCGACGATCATCGGCGCGGCGGCCAGTCGGGTGAGCAGCCCGAGGAGGATCAGGATGCCGCAGCCGATCTCGAAGATTCCGTCCAGGGTGGAGAAGAATGCGGGCGCGGGGATGCCCGCCTTTTCGAACCTGCCGGTGCCCAGCGCGGCCGGTCGAAGAAACTTCAGAACGCCCTCGCAGGCGAACACCAGTCCCACATAGAAACGAATCAGCAGCACCGCGGCCGGGGCGCGCGTCGAGAGCAGCGGTGCGAGGCGGGATCCGGGGCTAATCATGTGCGGTCTCCTTGTGATCGGAATCCCCTGGGGCCGAGCCGAATCGCGTAGGCGGTGACGCCGACGCCGAGCACCACCAGGCCGGAGAGCACCGACGACAGCGGCATCGCGAACGCCAAAACGACGCACCCGGCCAATCCGACGACGGGAATCATCGGGTGCGGGCGCCCCTCGTCCGGCCGGAGGGTGAACGCGGACGCGTTGGCGACGGCGTAATAGATCAACACGGCGAATGACGAAAATCCGATCGCGCCCCTGAGGTCGACGGTGGCGGACAACACTGCCACGACGGCACCGATCAGCAACTCGGCGCGATGCGGCACCCCGAACCGCGGGTGCACGGCGGTGAGCGCGTTGGGGAGATGGTGGTCGCGGGCCATGGCCAGCGTGGTGCGCGAGACGCCCAGGATCAGCGCCAGCAGCGAGCCCAGCGCCGCGACCGCCGCACCCACCTGCACGATGGGAACGAGCCAGCCCGTTCCGGCCGCCCGCACCGCGTCAACCAACGGCGCGGTCGCCTGGCCGAGGCGTTGCGGCCCGAGCACCGCGAGCGCGGCCACCGCTACCAGGGTGTAGGCCCCCAGGGCGATGGCGAGCGCGACCGGGATCGCGCGCGGGATGGTGCGCTCCGGGTCGCGCACCTCCTCGCCCAACGTCGCGATGCGGGCGTAGCCGGCGAAGGCGAAGAACAGCAGCCCGGCGGCCTGGACCACCCCACCGACGGTGGTACCTACCGGGCGAAGTTGTTCGGCGCCGGCCGTTCCCGACGCGACCACCGCGACGACCACCGCGGCCAGCACGGCCAACACGAGCGCGACGATGATGCGCGTCAGCCAGGCGGACTTCTGTACCCCGGCGTAGTTCACCGCCGTCAGCGCGACCACCGTGGCGACCGCCACCGCGTGCGCCTGCGACGGCCACGCGTAGGAGCCGACGGTCAGGGCCATCGCCGCGCACGAGGCGGTCTTGCCGACGACAAAACCCCAACCCGCCAGATATCCCCAGAAATCGCCCAAGCGCTCGCGTCCGTACACGTAGGTGCCGCCGGAGGCGGGGTAGCGGGCGGCCAGCCGGGCCGAGGAGGTGGCATTGCAATAGGCCACCACGGCCGCCAACGCCAGGCCCAGCAACAGGCCCGACCCCGCGGCGCGCGCCGCCGGGCCCAGCGCCGCGAAGATCCCGGCGCCGATCATGGAGCCCAGCCCGATCACCACCGCGTCGAACACACCCAGGATGCGGCGAAGCTCGCCGGTGTCGTTGTCGGCCAATGGGTCTCCTCACCGTGCAGGCAGCGCCAAACCTATCAAACAGATTTGATGTATTGTCCAGGGGGTGTCGGTAACCGATCGGGCGGTGGTTCCGCAGCTGATGCAGATGGCCTCGCACCCGGTGCGCTGGGCGCTGCTGACCGAGCTCGCGGGCGGAGACCACCGGGTGCGCGAGTTGGCCGCCGCCGTTGACGAGCCGCAAAACCTCGTCTCGTATCACCTGCGGCTACTGCGCTCGGCCGGCCTGGTGGACGCGCGGCGCAGCAGTTTCGACGGCCGGGACACCTACTACCGGCTCAACGTGACGGGGTGCGCCGGGGCGTTCCGGGAGGCGGCCGCGGCGCTGCATCCCGCGCTCGCGCCCACGCCGGTCGCCACGCCGGCGGCCCGGTCGGTGCTGTTCCTGTGTACCGGCAACAGCGCGCGCTCACCCATGGCCGAGGCGCTGCTGAAGAGGCGGGGCCACGGCCGCATTCGGGCCGCGAGCGCGGGCAGCCATCCCAAGCCGCACCTGCACCCCAACGCGGTACGCGTCATGCGCGACAGGTACGGCATCGACCTCGCCGGGCGCCGGCCCCAATCGTTGGCTGCGGTGGCTCGGCGCGACTTCGATTGCGTGATCACCCTGTGCGACAAGGTCCGCGAGTACGCGCACGACCATGGTCTGGACGCGACGATGCACTGGAGCCTGCCCGACCCGTCGGCCAACGGCGCCGACTACCCGGAATTCGACCGGGTGGCAGGCGAATTGGACGACCGCATCGCATTCCTGCTGCCCGCTCTCGACGCTTCTCCGCGGCGGCGATGACCGTGTCGCTGGATCGGCGTGACTTCTTGAAATGGGGCGGCCTGGCCGCGCTGGCCGCAAGCGGAAGCACCGGCGCCGTGGCCGCATGCGCGCGGCCCGCACCGCCCGGCGGCAAGCCCGATTACACGCTGCGGATCGGCACCGCCGCGGTGGAATTGGCCCCGGGCCACGTCGTGTCGACCTTGACCTACAACGGCCAATTCCCCGGCCCGCTGCTGCGGTTCACCGAGGGCAGGCGAACCACGGTGGAGATCTTCAACGACACCGATTTCCCAGAGCAGTTGCACTGGCACGGCCAGCACGTCGGCGTCGACGTCGACGGCTCCGCCGAGGAGGGAACGCCCTACATCCCCGCACACGGCATGCGGCGGATTTCCTTCGTGCCGGGGCCGGCCGGCTTTCGCTTCTACCACACGCACGTGGTGCCGCGCGCCGACCTTGTCCGCGGCCAATACAGCGGTCTGGTCGGCCCCGTCTACATCGAGCCCCGGCAGAACGCCGGCGCCTACGACCAAGAGATCTTCTTGACGCTCAAGGAATTCGAGCCCAGTTTCACCCGCGGGGGTGACATGGCCGCGGACTTCCTGGTTGGTGACCAGCAGCCTGACCTGAAAGACAGGGGCGAGTCGTCGATGGCGGCGTCGCTAGGCCGCGGCGATCCACGGGGCTTCGAGGTCGGCTACGGGGCGTTCGCCGTCAACGGACGGATGCTGGGCCGCGGCGACCCGATCCGGGTGCGCACCGGTCAGCGGGTGCTGCTGCACATCCTGAACGGCAGCGCCACCGAAACCCGGAGCCTGGCGCTGCCGGGCCATGTCTTCACGGTGGTCGCGCTGGACGGAAACCCGGTACCCAACCCCGCGTCGGTGCCGGTGCTGTGGCTCGGTGCCGCCGAACGCGTTTCGGCCCTGGTCACCATGACCAACCCGGGAGTGTGGGTGCTGGGGGACGTGTCCGACGACGACCGAAACCACGGCATGGGCGTCGTCGTCGAATATGGCGGGCGGGGCGGGGATCCGCAGTGGGCGCCGCCGCCGTCGTTCAAGTGGGATTACCGGCTGTTCGCAAAACCCGCGCCCGTCCCGCCGCCCGAGCGCACGATCGAGCTGCTGATCGAGAAGCGCAATGCCGCCGACAACGGGTTCAACGTGTGGACCTTCAACGGCACGCCGTTTTCCATGGACACCAACCGGCCGGTGCTCGACCTGCAACGCGGCAAGCGCTACCGGCTGCGCTTCCGCAACGCCAGCGACGACCTGCACCCGATGCACCTGCATCGGCACACGTTCGAGATCACCGAATTCGCCGGCACGCCAACGGCCGGCGTGCGCAAGGACGTCGCGATGCTGGGGGGTTACCAGAGCATGGACGTCGACTTCGTCGCCGACCAGCCCGGCCTGTCGCTGCTGCATTGCCACCAGCAGATCCACATGGACTACGGGCTCATGCTGCTGCTCAACGGCGGCTGACCTTACCCCAGCGGATTGTTCTCTCGCACTCCGCGATACATGCCCCACCGCACGATCCACGGCATCACGACGCGCTCGACCGACCACGACGGGAACCGGAACGCGTGGCCGGAGGGCAGGAAAACCTCCAGCCCGTCGGGTTGTATACCCACCAACGAGCCCCACCGCCGCGTCGGCGCCCGGTAGGCCCCCAGCCGCCCGCCGCTGAGCTCGGCGCGCACGTTGCGGGCCACCAGCGCGTCGCCGCGGTTGCGGGCCGAGCTGCGCAGCGGATCGGTCGCCGCGACGTCGCCGACCGCAAAGACCCCCGGGTGACCGGGCACTCGCAGCTCCGGCGTCACGCGAACGAAACCGCGCTCGTCGAGCAGCTCCGGCGGCAGCCAACCGGTATTGGGCCGCACCCGCCCGACCGCCCACAGCACCGCGTCGGCACGCGCCGTGGGTTGCCCGCTGCTCCAGCGCACCGGTTCGGCGGTGATCTCGTCGCCCGCGAACCCGTCGGGCAGCACCGCGCGGTGGCGCGGATGGATGCCCACGCCCAGGCAGCCGAGCCGTCCGCGAAGCCGGCCCCAGATCCGCGGATGGTGCCCCTCCAGCGCGCCGTCTGCGGGGAAGTACAGGTCGATGCGCTTGCCCGGCCAGGTGGTGGCCATGTTGAGCGCGCTGCTCACCGCCGCCGCACCGCCGCCCACGACGATGATCGAGCCGGCGGCCGCCAGCCGGTCATGCGCGGCGCGCAGCTCCGCGCCGACCTCGGCGGCCGATTGCAGCGTCGGGCGGCGCCAGAAGCCATTACTCACTCCGGTCGAGATGATCAGCGCGTCGTATTCCTCGGCCAGGGTCGAGCCGTCGGCGCGTTTGCCCACGACCGTGCGGGCGGCCAGGTCCACCCCGGTCAGTTCGGCCTGCACTGTCCGCACCCGGTCCAGGCGCCGGAACCGGTCGAACGGAATCCAGTAGTCGCGCGCCCAGTCGTGCGGGCGGGAGAGCCGGACGCCGAGTTCCTGACCGCTGACCAGCGCCGGCTTGACGGAGATGCCGACGACGTCGGCGTACCCGGAGAGCCGGATCGCGGCCAGGACACCCGCGTCTCCGAGCCCGGCAATGACGACACGCTTGCGGTTCATGCCGTTATCCTGCCTGGGATGAACTTCGGGCCCGCCCGCTACTCGACCGATTGCCAGGAGCACGCCACTTGATCGTCTCGCCCAGGAGTGGTCGCGCCGAACGCATGACCGACCTGCCGTCGTCGATGCACCCGCGTGCGCGTGCCGCGCTGCGCGCCGCCGTGCGCGCCTCGGCCCCCCGCCCGGCCGCCGCGCGGCGGGCCGCCGGGGGCTTGCAGACGCCGGACTTGTGGGCGGCGGTGGCGGCGGAGATCCGGTGGGCCTTCACGCCGCCCCGCACCTGGTTGATGGGCGTGGTCGCCAACGTGGTCTTCGCCGCGGCGTGGCTGCTGGTGCAGCCGCTGACGATCGGCCTCCACCACACCGACTGGGTGATTCTGGTGGGAACCTACTTCTCCTCGTGGGTGCTGGCCGACGTCACCACCACCAACCTGCTCGGCGCCGATCACTACCGCGTCCGGGAGGCATTGGCCGACGGCGTGCCCGTCAGGCGGATCCTGCTGGTCAAGAACCTTGCCCTGCTCGCGATCGTCGGGCTGCCCACCTTGGTGGCTGCGGTGGTGTTGACGCTCTGCCTGGAAACGCCCGGGCGGCTGGGGATCACGATTCCCACCGTCGCCGTGCCCATCCTGTCCTGGCTCGGGCTGGGCAACCTCATCTCGGTGCTGCACCCGGTCGGCGTCGAGCCGCTGATCCGGCGGTGGCGCCAGCGCGGCGACCGGCGCCGCATCGGCGGCTGGCTGGCGGCCCTGACGCTGCCGTACCTGGTGTACTACGTCGCCGACCCGATGAACGGGGTTGAGCACAAAGTGCTCTGGACCAAGGTGCCGTCGTTCATCTGGCCGGTGTTCGGGCGCGACACCAAGAGCTTCGTGCACCTGGCCATCGCCGTGGCCATCTGGATAGTCGGCACCGTCGCCGCGCTGGCGTGGGTGCGCAGGCGCGGCGTGACGATCAGGTGATCGGTCACGGCTGGGGATGCGCGCGGCTCGCTGCGTCGCGGGCCGCGATGTAGCCGTACACCAAGCCCTGCGCGATCGTCGCGCCCGCGCCGGGGTAAGTGGTGCCGAACGCGTTGGCAGCGGCGTTGCCGATCGCGTACAGCCCGGGGATCGCGGTGCCGTCCTCGCGCAGTACCCGCGCTCGTTCGTCGGCCGACAGCCCACCACAGGTGCCCAGGTCGCTGAGGGCCATCCTGACCGCATAGAAGGGGCCCTTGAGCAGCGGACGCAGGTTGGGGTTCGGCGTGACGGTGGGGTCGCCGTAGTACCGGTCGTAGGCGCTGCGGCCCCGGCCGAAATCGGGATCCTGCCCGGCGGAGGCGCTTTCGTTGAATCGGGTCATCGTCGCAACGAACTCTTGGACCGGAACGCCGATCAGCGCGGCCAGCTCGGGGAAGTCCTCGGCGCGCACCGCGATGCCCGCGTCGTACCAGGACCGGGGAATCCGCATGCGCGGAAACAGTTCGGCGCCAAACACATAGCTGTTGCGGTACTGCTGATCGAAGACGATCCACATCGCCTCGACGGGGCTGCCCGATCGCTCCAGCTCCAGCAACCGTTGACCGAACGACATGTAGTCGCAAGACTCGTTGGCGAATCGGTGGCCGTTCTGGTCCACGATCAGGCAGCCCGGCAGCGACCGTTCGGCCAGCATCACCCCCGGCGGCCTGCCGGGCAGCGGCGCGATGGCGGGGAACCACCACGCCTGGTCCATCAGGCCGATGCCCGCGCCCACGTCCTGCGCCGCGCGGATCCCCTCGCCGGTGTTGGTCTCGGCGCCCAGGCTGAGGCTGGCCTCCAGCGACTCGGTCTGAAACTTCCGCCGCATTTCCATGTTGTGGTCGAAACCGCCGGTGGCCAGCACGACGCCGCGCCGGGCGGTGATCGACACCTCGCGGCCGTCGTGGCCGACGACCGCGCCGGTCACGCGGTCGGCATCGCCGGTCAGGCGCAGCAGCGGGGTGTCGGTCCACACCGGGATACCGGCGCGCAGCACGCCGGCGAACAGGCCGGCCGCCAGCGCCTGGCCGCCCGCCGCGTAGCGGCGGCCCAGCAGCCGCCCGCCGAGTCCCTGCGCCACCCGCTTGGCGAACGTCGGAACGCCGCGGCGCGGCACCCGCGCGACCAGGTTCATCCAGCGGTAGTCGGCGCCCGTCGTCGGTATCGAGAAGCCGGCCTCCAGCACGCCCGGGCGCAGCCGCGTGCGGTATTCGCCGAGGATCGACGTGTCCAGCGGACGGGACTCGCAGGTGCGGCCCGCGGCGCTGCCGCCCGGCTCCTCGGGGTGGTAGTCGGAGTAGTCGCGCGCCCAGAACAGACGCAGGGGAGTCGTGCGGCGCAACATGTCGACCGTCGCGGGCACATACGCTAGGAACGCGGCCGACCGTTGCCCGGGCGCCGACCCGGCGACCACCGCGTCCAGGTAGGCGGCCGCGCGTGCGGCGGTGTCGTTGGCGCCGGCGTCGCGCAGCACGGGGCAGGCGGGTAGCCACAGCGCGCCGCCGGAACGGGCCGTCGAGCCACCGACGTACGGCGACTTCTCCACGATGAGCACCGAGAGCCCGCCCTCGTGCGCGGCCAGCGCGGCGGCCATGCCGGTGCCGGAGCCGACCACCAGCAGGTCGACCGTCGTGTCGCTCACCGGCAGGCCGGACGGGATGGTCGCGCTGCGCGGGCTCACGGTGTGAACGGTATGCCGGGGCGGGGTGGCAGAGGAAGGGGCGGGAACAAGTGGCCCCACAAGGCGGGCCGCAGGCGTTAAATCAAGGGTTATGACGTCGCAGTCGGAAGCCGACGAGGTTCGGCTCATCGAAGCGCAGCCCGCCCCCGCCCGGTTTGCCCGCGGCTGGCACTGCCTGGGCCTGATCCGGGACTTCGGTGACGGCAAGCCCCACCCCATCAACGCCTTCGGCCAGAAGCTGGTCGTGTTCCGCAGCGGGGACGGCGAGATCAACGTGCTCGACGGCTACTGCCGGCACATGGGCGGTGATCTGTCGCAGGGCGAGGTCAAAGGCAACGAGATCGCCTGCCCCTTCCACGACTGGCGCTGGGGCGGCGACGGCCGGTGCAAGCGGGTGCCCTACGCCAGGCGTACCCCGCGGCTGGCCCGCACGCGGGCCTGGACCACGCTGCAACAGGACGGCATGTTGTTCCTGTGGAACGACCCCGAGGGCAATCCGCCGCCGCCCGGGGTGACGATTCCGCGCATCGAGGGTGCGGCCAGCGACGACTGGACCGACTGGCACTGGTACACCACCGTGGTGGGCAGCAACTGCCGCGAAATCATCGACAACGTCGTGGACATGGCGCACTTCTTCTACATCCACGGCTCGCTGCCCACGTATTTCAAGAACATCTTCGAAGGCCCCGTGGCTACCCAGTACATGAACGGCGAGGGCCGGCCCGACCTCGGCGGCACGGTGGGCGCCGAGATGCTGGGCACGACGTCGGTCGCGTCCTACTACGGCCCGTCCTTCATGATCGACGACCTGACCTACCACTACCGGACCGGTGACGCGCAATCGGTTCTGATCAATTGCCACTACCCGATCGACGCGAATTCCTTTGTGCTGCAGTACGGCATCATCGTGAAGAAGTCGGACGGCATGCCCGCCGACCAGGCCATGCAGACCGCGATCAAACTCGGCGACTACATCAAGCTGGGGTTCGAACAGGACGTGCAGATCTGGCGGCACAAGGCGCGCATCGACAATCCGCTGCTGGTCGAGGAGGACGGGCCGGTGTACCAGCTCCGGCGCTGGTATCAGCAGTTCTACGTCGACGCCGCCGACGTGACGCCGGACATGGTGGACCGCTTCGAATTCGAGCTCGACACCACCCGGCCGTACGAGGCGTGGATGAAAGAGGTCGAGGACAACATGGCGGCCCAGGCGGCCGCCGCGGGTCCGCGGTGACGCTCGAGTCGTCCGTCCGGACGGACAACCGGCTCGACGAGATGCCGATGGTCCCGGTGTCGTGCCGCGACTGCGGCGCCCGCGTGCTGGCGCGCAAGGGCACCTGGAACCAGACCAGCGTGCAGTGGAACGCCGACGCGACGGCCCGGTGCACCGAGCTCGCCGAGGCGCGCAAGATCTCTGCGCACGCCGGCCGCGCTGTGTTTTTGGCGTGCTCGGCGTTGAGGGAGTCGATCCTGGACGCTGTGCGCCGGGGCGCCCTGGCGATCGTCGACGAGCGGCTCACGGACGATCGCTGACGACCTCCGCCGCCCGATGCTGGTGCTGGTCCACCAGTTTCAGCGCGGGCGCCGTCCTCGCGGGTCCGGCCAGGGCCGCGGTATGCGGCGCGCGGCCCCGCTTGTCCCGAGGCGGTTCGTCAGGCGAGCCGGGTGGCTGCTCGCCGGGCAACGGGTCGTCATTCATCGGCGGTGACTCCGCGTCCCGGCTGCCCGAGCGCAAGCGATTGGTGGCGGCGACGGCGAGGATCGCGGCCGCGGCCGTGCCGAGCCCCTGCGCCCAGCCCACCGGGCCGACCGGTGTGCAGCCCAGCAGTTGGCTGATCCCCGGCGTGGTGATCATCGCGGCGAATGCGGCGAACGAGCCGGCCGCGGTGACCAGCACCAAGGGCGCGTGCGAGTCGACCACGGTCTGGCCGAGCTCGACGGCGACCAGTGAGATCAGCGCGACGGTGGATGCCCGCCGGGGCAGTCCGGTGACCGAGGCCAGCACCCATGCCGCGGTGGCGGAGGCGGCGGTGATCGATCCGCGCGCCGCCACGGCCCTGCGCAGCGCGCGTTCGTCGATGCCGCGCCCGACGCGTTGCACCGGCCCGGCGGGTGTGCTGACGGCGACCGCCGTGGCGGGCAACGCGTCGGTGAGCATGTTCATCAACAGCAACTGGCGGGTGTTCAGCGGCGAGGTCCCGGTGATCGCGGTGCCGATCACAGAGAAGATCACCTCGCCGGCATTGCCGCCCAGCAGGCCGGCCACCGCCGCCTGCACCCCCCGCCACAGCCTGCGCCCCTCGTCGATGGCGTCCACCAGCGTCTCGATGCGGCCGTCGGTCAGCACCAGGTCGGCGGTGGTGTGGGCGGAATCGCTGCCGCGTGCGACCACACCGACCCCGACGCTCGCGGCCCGGATCGCGGCGGCGTCGTTGGCGCCGTCACCCACCATGGCGCACACCCGCCCGGCCCGCTCGAGGGTCTGGACCACCTGCACCTTGTTCTCCGGCGACATCCGGGCAAAGATCACGCGTTCGGACACCGCGCGCAGCTGATCGTGCCGTGACAGGGCGTTCCACTCGGCCCCGGTGATCACCTGGTCGCCGTTCACCGGCACGCCCAGCTCGCGGGCGATGGCGGCGGCGGTGACGGGATGGTCGCCGGTGATCAGGCGGATGGCCACGCCCCGGTCGGCCAGGTCGGCCAGTAATTGAGGCGCCTGGGCGCGCGGTGTGTCCGAGAGCCCCAGAAATCCCGTCAGCGTCAACTCCGCGCCGCACACTTCGCTGAGGCCGTCGGGGTCGTCCCGCAACGACCGCGCCTGCTGCGCGCTGAGGCGGCGTTGGGCCACGGCGATCACCCGAAGCCCCGCGGTCGTCAGCGCGGCAACCGCGTCCTCCACCTCCGCGTCCACCTCCCGGCATGCCGCCAAGACCACTTCCGGTGCGCCTTTGACCGTCACGTGCGTGCCGGTCGCCGAGGCGGAGAATGCCCGGCCGGACCGGAACGGCAGATGCGCGTCCGGTGTGGATCGCGCGCCGGACGCCGCCGCGTCCGCCGCCTTGATGATGGCTTCGTCGGTGGCGTGGACGTGCGGATTGCCGTCGTCCGCCGGCGCGGCTTGGGCGGCGCACCGTAAGACGTCGTCGCGCGAATGCCCGGCCGCCGGATGCACCTCGACCACCCGAAGACGGTTCTCGCTCAGCGTCCCGGTCTTGTCGAAGCAGACCACCTCGACGCGACCGAGCGCCTCGGCCGCTCGCGGGACCCGCACCAGCGCGCCGGCTTCGCCCAGCCGCTGCGCCGACGCGGACTGCGCGAGGGTCGCCATCAAGGGCATGCCCTCCGGGATGGCCGCCACCGAGACCGCGATGGCGCTACTGAGCGCTTGGCGCAGGCCGCCCGCGCGCAGGAGGCCGAGGGCGCCGACCAAAACACCGCCGCCCGCGCTGAAGGGGAACGCCCGGCTCATCAGTTGGCTGAGTTGATGATGCAGGCCGACGGTGGGCAGGTCACCGGAGGCCAGTTCGGCCGCGCGGCGTGTCTGGGTGTCGGCGCCGACGGCGGTGACCACCGCGACCGCGGTGCCCGCCACCACGGTGGTCCCGGCGTAGATCATGCAGCGACGCTCGGCCAGTTCGGCCCCAGGTGTGGCCTCGACCTGCTTCTGCACGGACAGGGACTCGCCGGTCAGCGACGATTCGTCGACCTCGAGGTCGTGCGCCTCGATCAACCGGGCGTCCGCGGGCACCACCTCGTCGCTGCGCACCTCGATCACGTCGCCGGGCCGCAGCTGCTCGATCACGACGTCGCGGTAGCCGCGCGCGGCGGTGACCAACCGCGCCGGCGGCGCCTGCTGAGCCAGCAGGCGGGTCAGCCGGTTTTCGGCCTGCAGCTGTTGGTAGGTCGACAGCATCGCGTTCCCGGTGAGCACGGTGCCGACCAGCAGCGCGTCGGCCGGTGACCCCAACACCGCGGTCGCGGTCGAACACAACGCGAGGACCGGGGTCAACGGGTCGCCGGTCAGCTCGGCGCCGGCGGCTTTGACGAAGTCCCATGCCGCGCCGGGGAACCGTGCGCCGCGTGGCGCGGGTTCCGTCGCGGCAGAACACTCGCCGGGTTCGCGCAGCGTCGCCAGTACGTCGCGGACCCGCTCGGCCGACATCGCGTGCCACTCGTAGGCCGGCGCGGGCCGGGGGATCGGGGTGCCGATCGTGCGGCGCGCCAACAGATATCCCGACAGGATCCCCGCGACGGCGCCGACGGTCACCGGGCCCGGTCCTCGCAACCGGCGCACCCCGGGGACCATGAACAGCGCGCCCAGCGCCGACGCGCCCACCGATATCGCGATACCTTGCTGGCTTGCCCTGCGCGCCGCGGGCAGCGCATGCAACACCCTCCAGGCCGCCGCGAGGTCCTCCATCATCAGGTCCGCGTGCCAGGGCGGCGGCCCATCGGCGTCGGGTTTGATCCCCAGCGCCAGGTCGGCGGCCGAAAGGGCTCGTGCGGCAGCCGAGGACAGCACGGCGACCGTGTGCCCTCCCCGTTGCAGCTCGGCCACCGCATCGGCGAGCGCGTCGTCGATGCGGTCATCGCTGACCGGCCGGATGTCATCGAACGCCGGCCGCAGGTCGCCGAGCAGGTCGGTGTCGACCGACACCAGCCGCGCGCCGGAGTCGCGCGCCTGGGTGATCATCGCCGAGGCCAGCGGGTGGACCGCCGGGGCGATCAGCGCCTCGACCGCGCGGCCGCCGTCGACCGCTGCGGCATGGATCGGGTGCCAGCCCGCGGCGGCGCCGTCGTCGAGGAGTTCCTGCGCGCGGGTCCAGGCGTTGAGCAAATCGCCGTCGCGGGCGCCGCGGACGCGCACCACCCGCATCGTCTCGCCGCACAGCACGCGCGGATCGATGAGCAGCGCATCGACCTTGTCGAGCCGGCGCAAACCCTCCGGGCGCAGCGCCAGCACCGCGTGCCGATCCGCCAAGCCCCGTCCGAGCGTGCTGGCGAACGCCTCGTGGGTGGTGCGCATCGCCTTCGGGGAAGCCGCCAAGGCCGCGTTCGAGGCCATCGTGACGTTGCGGGTGACGGCCCCGGTCAGGCCGACACCGATCAGCTGCGCCCACGCCGCACGAGTGCCATGGCGCTCGATCGGCCCGGCCGGTGGCCGAACCGGGCGCGAGGCGCGGTGCACCCCGGGTTCGTCGGCGTGCCGGGCCAACTCCGGCTCGTAACGGTCCCATGCCCGCGCCGCCGCTCGACACTCGGCGGCCTTGAAGGCCTGCATCGTCAGGTCCACCGCCAATTTCGCCGGCGACAACGTGACGACATGCGCGACCATGCCGGTCACCGACAACGCCATGTCCGTCGCGCCGGGTCCGATCCCGGCCTCGAGCGCACGGCGCAGCCACGGTTGATGATTCGCGATCGCGGACACCGCCTCGACGGCGATCGGCGCCGCCGGCAACCGCAACGCGCTGCCCGCGAGTGCGACCGTGAACGCGGCGGCATTAGCGGCCACCATCGCACCGCGTGTCGCCAGCAGCAGGCCGTCACCGGGCAGGCTTTCCCCGCGAGTGAACCCCGTTGCACCGCAGTCTGATTCGACTTCATCGAGCACGGAGCAGAGGTCGTTCAGCGACGCCCCGTCGGGGTCGGTTTCGATGACCGCGCGCGACAACGGGAGATTCAGGCTGACGTTCGCCACGCCGGGCTGTGCCCGCAGCGCATCAACGACGGCTTCGGCCCGCGCCGCGTCGTCGATTCCGCGGACCTCGATCCACATGCGACCGTCACCGCGCCCGGTGCGCCGGGTCAGCGCGGAGCGGGAAACCTCACCCGAGAGCACCTTTGCGCCCACCCGCACCGGCAGGGCGGCAACATCGAGGCCGGCGGCGGCGAGATTGCCTGCCGCGTCGCCAAGCCCCGCGGCGGCGCCGAGCGCGGTCGACACCACCCGCAGTGGCGAAAGTTGTCGCACGCGCAACCCCTTTCACACGACGAATGGTTGGTTCGCGGGTATCCGCGAGGAGGCCGCCGATCGACGCTGGCCGGGGCTGCAAACCCGACCAACCTAACCCGCGGTCAAGGCGCCAGCAACTTGAGACGAATCCGGTAAAGAACATGTAAAAAATGATCGATGCAGTTGGGAGGCTTCGATCAAAATGTTCGGGTCGCCTGATTCATATTTCGAGCAAATCCTCAACGGCCCGTCGCTGTCACCAAGCCCGGGGGCGTCGCGTCATCGCGACCCGTCGAGCCGCTTTTCGCCGTGAGATCGCGCTCGCGGCGGGGATCAACCCCGGGCAGCCGACCGCCCCGCGCGCCGCCCGTAGAAGCTGCCGTCGCCGAGCGAGATGCCGCTGGCGTAGCCCCAGGCGGCCAGCCCCGCCGTGCAGCGGCCGGCTGCGAAGAGGCCGGGGATGGGTTGGCCGCTGACGTGCAGCACCTCGGCGTCCAGCGTGGTGGCCAGCCCGCCCAGGGTGAAGCCGCCGGTGTTCTCCCGCAGGTCGATGGCGCCGACCGGCGAGCCGATGGGCTTGAGCCACTCGGGCTTCTTGTGCAGCAGCGGATCCTCGCCGCGCGCCGCGCCCTCGTTGTAGGCGGCGACGGTCGCCTGCAGGCAGCCGGGCGCCAGGCCCATCTCGTGTTCCAGGTCGGCGACGGTGTCGGCCACCCAGGTCGCCTCTCGCAGCATGAACTTCGGCGACCATGACGCCATCGCGTCCTGCTGGGCGTCGTCGTCGATGATCAGGTAGGCGGTGTTGTCCTGTTGGTAGAGCGTGAGTTGCCCGATGCGGCCGGGGTAGGTGTCCTCGGCGACGTAGCGCTGGCCGCGGCCGTTGACCAGGATCCCGCGCACCAGTTGCTGGGGGTCGATGAAGATCGCCACCTCGGTGGCGTCCATGTGCGCCAGGTCGGCACCCAGCGCCTGGGCCATCCGGATCGCCTGGCCGTCGTGCTGCTCGATGGACGCGGCCGGGCGGCCCGCGATCCGCGGGGCGTAGCGGGCCACCATCGCGTCGTTGTAGGCGAAGCTGCCCGTCGCGAGCACGACGCCGCGGCGCGCGCGAAACGACATCTCGCTGCCGTAGCGGCGGGCGCGGATGCCGACGACCCGGCCGTCGGCTTCGACGATGAGGCGCTGCACCCGCACGTCGTAGAGCGCACGCGCGCCGGCCGCGGTGGCGGTCTCGACGAGCGGCTTCATCAACATGTAGCCCGCGCTGGCCTCGCCCTGCTTCTTGTTGGACATCTGCGGGACGTGGCCGCGCGGGGCGGGGGAGGCGATGGTGTTGAACGGGTAGGCGTTCTCGCCGCCGCTGTACATCAGGCCCTGGTCGCCCATCGGTTCCCAGCCGGGCTCGGAGAAGAACTCGGCCTTGAACGGCACCCCGCAGCCGACGAGCCACTCGTAGTGGGCGACGCTGCCGGCGCAATAGTCGGCGATCCGGTTCGCGTCGGCGCCGGGCCCCATCGCCACGTTGAGGAACGCCGCCATGTTGTCCACGGAATCGGCGAAACCGCAGGCTTTTTGCAGGGGCGTGCCGCCGCCGAGGTAGATGAACCCGCCGGCCATCGCCGCCGCGCCGCCCCAGGATCCGGTGCGTTCCAGAACCAGCACGTCGGCGCCGCCACGGGCCGCCTCGACCGCCGCGGCGGCCCCGGCCACCCCGTAGCCGGCGATGACCACGTCGGCCTCGTCATCCCACGACGTGATCGACGCGGCCGGGATCGGGGTGACCTCGGTATCGGGCGTCATAACCGCATGGCCGCGGGCATTTCGCCGACCCACTGGTGGCCCCAGTAGCTGTCGGCGGTGATTTCCTCTGCGGTGTAATAGCTTTCGTCGACGCGCATGCCGTCAGTGCCGAATTCGATGTCCCAATCACCGGGCGCACGCACGTAGAACGACACCATCTTGTCGTTGGTGTGCCGGCCCAGGGTGGAAGACAACTGGAAGCCCTCGGCGTTGACGCGGTCCAGGGCCTGCCCGACGGCGTCGAGGCTGTCGACCTCCACCATGATGTGCACGACGCGCGGGTCGCGCTGGTGGGCGGCCGGCACGATCGCCAGGCTGTGATGTCGCTCGTTGATGCCCAGGAACCGAACCCGCACCGGGCCGAATTCTTTGGGCAGCGGCACCCGGAACGCGCCTCGGGCACGGAACCCCAGGACCTCGGTGTAGAAGTCGAACAGCCCGCCCGGGTCGGTGGCGGGTATGACCACGTGGCCCATGCCCTGATCGTCGGTCACGAACCTCGCGCCGAACGGGGTGACGACGGGGCTGTGGTCGAGCACCGCACCGTGGAACACCTCGAGCGTGGTGCCGGCCGGGTCCTCGAAGGTGATCACCTCTTCCACGCGGCGGGCCTCGGCCTCGTCGACCGACAGCTGCTTGAACGGGGTCCCGGCGGTGTCCAGCGTGGCCTTGACCCGTTGCAGGGCAGCGCGGTCGCGCACCTCCCAGCCGACGGTGAGCACCCGGTCCGTGTCGCCGGGCACCACGATGAGCCGGGCTGCGCGCTCGTCCATCCGCAGGTACAGCGCCGACGGGTCGGGGCCCTTACCCTCGGCGAATCCCAGGACACCGAAGGCGAAGTGCCGCCAGCGGTCGATGTCGTTCGTCGAAACGGTGATGTAGCCCAGGCTTTTCAGGTCGGTCAACGCGCTCTCCTAGATCAAAGCCCGCAGGGGGCCCTCGGGCGGATCGATACCCAGCGAACTCAGCGCCGACGCGTGATAGGCGGTGCCGGGGACGTGGATGGCGTGCAGGTGGCCGACGTGCACGTCGCGCCAATACCGTTGCAGCGGCTTGTCCATTCGCGCCGCGTTGCCGCCGGAGCGGGCGAAGATCTCGTCGACCGCCGCCACCGCGCGCCACACCGCGCGGATCTGGGTGCGCCGCCCGGCCGCGCGGTCGGCGAACGACACCTCCTTGCCGGCGGCGACCATGTCGTAGATGCGGTCGGCGTTGGCCAGCAGTTCCTGGCGGGCGGCGTTGATGTCTGCGGCGGCCTCGCCGATCGCGTGCATCACGTACGGATCGTCCTTGATCGCGGTTCCGGTGGCGCCGACGCGCTCGCGCTGGTAATCCAGGTGCGCGGCCAGCGCGCCCTCGGCGATGCCGATGGTCGCCGCGGAGATGCCCAGCGGGAACATCGTCGACCACGGCATCAGGTACAGCGGCTCGGTCATGCCGGCCTCACGCTGGGCGGTGCCGTCCATCACCTTGGTCGCGTCCATCGTCCGGTAGGCCGGGACGAACGCGTCGGAGACGATGACGTCCTTGGAGCCGGTTCCCCGCAGCCCCACCACGTTCCACGAGTCCTCGACGATCTCGTAGTCCTTGCGCGGCAGGATCATGTGCAGCATCTGCGGCGGCATGATCGGTATGCCGTTGTCGTCGCCCAGCATCGCGCCCAGGATGATCCAGTCGCAGTGGTCGGTGCCCGAGCTGAACTGCCAGCGGCCGTTGAAGACGTAGCCACCGTCGATGGGCTTGGCCACGCCCTGCGGCGCGTAGGGGGAGGCCATCCACGTGTCGACGTCGTCGGCCCAGATCTCGGCGGCCACCTTCGGATCCGCGTAGGCCAACTGGTAGGGGTGCACACCCACCACGCCGACGATCCAACCGGCGGCCGGATCCAGCGCCGCGGTCGCCATCGTCGTCTCGGCGAACTCGCGCGGGTGGACCTCGAAGCCTTGATATTGCTTGGTCTGCAGCATCCGGATCAGGCCCGCGCCCTTCATCAGCTTGACCGTGTCGTCGGTGAGCCGGCCGATATCGCGTTCGTCCTCGAGTCTGCGCAGCCGGGTCGCGATGCCGTCGACATCGGTCATGGTTTTCTCCTCATCGTCGGGGTTACTGCGGTAGACCATTACTAAGCCCTCACACGTTAGGACGAACTGCATGAGCGAGCGGGTTCCGAACCGGGTAATCGACCGGGTCATTGAACTAGGCGACCAGCTGCGCGACCAGGCCGCCGAAGCCGAGCGGATCGGCCGGCTCACCGACGACACGGTCAAGCTGATGAAGGGCGCGGGCCTGATCCGGATGCTGCAGACCAAGCAATA
>NZ_LZJM01000041.1:0-1125 GCF_001667665.1 Mycobacterium sp. E342 | reverse complement strand
CGACTAGCCATCCGCAGCGATATGGTGCACCACCGCCACCAACACGTACTCATCGGAGCCCAACCGGAAAAGCTCGGCACGGAACGGAATCTCGGTTGCCAAATCAAACCGATGCCCTGCTACTGCCGCGATGGCCTCCTCGAGCCGCTCGTGCGTCCACCCGGTCACATCAACGACGTCCCAGCCGAAATCGGCCCCCTCATGCGAGATCAGCTGCTGGTGGGGGACCCCATCAACCGCGGGGAACACCGTGCGCAGGCTTTCATGCCGGGCCACCACGTCGGCCAGCGCGGCCGCCAGGGCCTCCACGTCGAGTGGTCCCGTTAGGCGTACCGCGATGGGCATGTTGTAGACCGCAGACGGGCCCAGCAGCTGGTCGATGAACCACAATCGGGATTGGGCAAACGACAACGGCACCCGCTCCGGGCGTGGGCCGGCCACCACCGGGGCCAGCTCACCCCCACCTCCACCGCCGGCGTGGATGCGGGGTGCTAGCTGGGCGATGGTGGGCGCCTCAAACACCGCCCGCACCGACAAGTCAGCATCCAAAGAATTGTTGATGGCGGCGATCAGCCGCATCGCCGACAACGAATCCCCACCCAACTCGAAAAACGAATCGTCCACCCCCACCCGCTCGAGGCCGAGGATCTCGGCGTAGATGCCGGCCAGCAGTTCCTCAAGCAGACCACCCGGGGCGCGATAAGGAGCACCGGTGTAGTCGGGGGCGGGTAGGGCGCGGGTGTCGAGTTTGCCGTTGACCGTCAACGGCAGAGCCTCAAGCACCACAATCGCGGCCGGCACCATATAAGACGGCAACCGATCCGCGAGTTGGCTGCGGATGGCGACCGGATCGACTGCCCCAGTGTGGGATTCGGTGACATACCCGATCAGGCGCTTGTCGCCGGGGTGGTCCTCGCGGGCAATCACCACCGCCTGACCCACCCCATCCACATTGGCCAGGGCGGTGCGGATCTCACCCAACTCGATGCGATACCCACGGATTTTGACCTGCTCATCGACGCGGCCCACATAGCGCAGCTGCCCATCGGGGCCCCAACACACCAAATCCCCGGTGCGATACATCCGCGACCCCAGCGCCCCGAATGGACACGCCACAAATCGGGA
>NZ_LZJM01000040.1:0-38084 GCF_001667665.1 Mycobacterium sp. E342 | reverse complement strand
CTGGCCGCGGTGGACTGGCGACGGCGCGGTCTGGCTGACCTTGGCAAGCCCGAGGGATTTCTGGAGCGTCAGGTGCCGCGGTGGTTGGCTCAGCTCGACCGCTATCGCACACGCGACCTTCCCGAGCTGGACTTCCTTAGTGACTGGCTCACCGCCAACATACCCGCGATGAGCCCGGCAGCGATCATTCACGGCGACTACAGTCCGTTCAACGTCATGGTCAGCCCGCAACCGCCCGCTAGGCTCGCCGCAATCGTTGACTGGGACACCGGCACCATCGGTGATCCATTGCTCGACATCGGACATCTGCTGGCGCGCTGGACGGAGCCGGGTGAGGAACCCGTTATCACCCTCCAGGCTGGCGGCGCCGACGGCTATCCGACTCGCTCCCAAATGGCGACCCGTTATGCCGAGCGCACCGGACGTGATCTCTCGGCGCTGCCCTACTACGAGGCGCTGGCACTGTTCAAACTCGCCATCATCCTCGAAGGCTCGCACGCCCGGCAGGTCAAATCCGGCGTCGATGCCGACCGCACAGACATGGGCCCGCGAGTGATTCGATTGCTTCATGGCGCAGCGGAATTTGCGCGCGGGCAACGGCTATGACCGAACCGCTGACCGATCGGCGACGGCGCCTGCTACGCGCCGACATCGGCCGTACCGCTATCGCGTTGTTCGCTGAGCGCGGTTTTGACACGGTTACTGTAGGCGACATCAGCGCCGCCGCTGGAATCTCCGAACGGACCTTCTTTCGGTACTTCGCATCCAAGGACGAAGTACTGCTGGACTACGAACGTCATGTGTGGGAGCGACTGATCCACGCGCTGGCTTCGCGCCCGGCCGACGAGGGTCCGGTCACCGCGCTACGGCAAGCCTTTTTGGCCACCTCCCACGTCGAACCAGCAGACCGTCTACGCGTCGTGCAACTGGGCCGCATTCTTGCCCAGGCACCGGAGTTGAATGCCCGCAGCCGCGGCCAGCGCCTGGTCAACGACGACGAGCTCGTCGCGCTGGTGGCGGGACGTTTCCCCAAGGGACACAAGGAGTCAACGATGCACGCGCGCATCGCCGTAACGGCGATGAACGCCGTCGCCGCCGCAGAGTTCGGCGCTTGGGTCCAAGGCGGCGGGCGGGGCGACCCGGCCGAGCGAATCCGGGCGGCACTGTCCCTGCTCGAGCAGGGAATCGGCAAGTTCGACGGAGGAGGAGACAACCAGTGACCAATCTCTTCGATCTGACCGGACGCACTGCACTTGTCACCGGCGCCACCCGCGGCATCGGCCGGGCGATCTGCGCGCAGCTGGCATCGTCGGGGGCGGACATCGTGGTAGTCAGCCGCAATTCTGAGGCATGCGAAAAGACCTCAGCCGAGATCGCCGCCACTGGTCGGCGCGCATTCTCGTTGCCCGCCAACGTCAACCGATGGGCCGAATGTGACCGCCTGGTTGACGAAGCCTACGCGGCCGTTGGGCGCATCGACATATTGGTCAATAACGCGGGATCGTCAGTGCGTTACGACAGTGTCGATGCGATCAGCGAAGAGCTCTTCGACAAGACCATTGCGCTGAACCTGAAGGGACCGTTCCGACTGACCGCCGCCATCGGCACCCGGATGGCGGCGGACGGCGGCGGCACCGTGGTCAACATCAGCACTATCTCCGCACACATGGGGGCCTCGCACGCCATCGTGTACGCCGCCGCCAAGGCGGGCCTCAACAATCTCACCAAGTCGTTCGCCCGGGCCTTCGCACCCAAAGTACGGGTCAACGCGGTCATGCCTGGCGCCGTCGACACCGACGTCATGAAGGCATGGCCGCAGACCGAACGCGACTTCGCGGCCAGCACCGCGCTACTCGGCCGAGTCGGTCAGCCAGACGAAATCTCGGGCGCAGTACTGTACCTCGCCTCCGATGCGGCCACGTTCACCACCGGACAAGTACTCGCTGTCGACGGCGGGCATCTCTGAGGAAGCAACAGCCATGCAATTAGACGGACGGTGTGCGGTGGTGACCGGCGGCGGTCACGGAATCGGGCGAGCGCTAGCAGAAGAACTCGCCGCGCGGGGCGCAAGGGTCGTCGTCGCCGACCTCAACGGCGAACGCGCGCAGAAGATCGCCACCCGCGTCGGAGGCATCGCCGTGCGCAGCGACGTCGGCTCCCCTGACTCCATCACCGCCCTTGTCGCCCGTGCCGAAGACATCTTCGGGCCGGTCGCCGTGTTTTGCTCGAATGCAGGATTCAGCGACACCGGAGACGGGCTGACCGAGTCGCCCGAGGAAATCCGTCGAATCGTCGACGTAAACCTGCTCGCCCACGTCTGGGCTGCGCAGGAAGTGCTTCCCGGCATGTTGGAACGTGGCGAAGGCTGGCTCATTCAAACCATCTCGTCTGCGGCATTGATCACCGGACCATCCTTCATGGGCTATACCCTGAGTAAACACGGAGCCCTCGGGTTCGCCGAATGGCTGGCCCTGAACTATGCCCACCGAGGCATCCAGGTCACCTGCCTGTGCCCGAACGCCGTCAACACCGGAATGCTCGGCCGCAACGAGGACGACGAAAGCATCGGGGCGACACAAGATCTCATTGCCCTTGGCGACGTGGTCGAGCCTGAGGACTGCGCCAGGCTGACGCTTGACGCCGCCCAGGCCGGAAAGTTCTTAGCACTACCCCACCCCCGCGTCGGGGAGTCATTCCTGCGCAAAGCCACCGATTACGACGCATGGCTGCAACGCACCAACCAGCGGCTGCAGCGGATGAACACCGGCGGTCAATCCATTCGTTGAGAACTTCGCAGCGACGAATTGACCGTCTTTCGATCCTCGCGGACTGCCGGTAATTCAAGTCCACGCGAAGGTCGGCGCTGATGTCCTTCTCTCGATCGACGATCTGCAGATAGCCGTCGCGGAGGAATGCCGAAAGTCGCTGGTGTTAGCCATATTTCACAACGAGTCGCGGCCGCGGCAATAATTTGTGATACTGCCTGCCTCGTACCACTGCTGTAATTGATGTTTGAGAACTTTGCCTGTGCTCGTCCGCGGCAGCGTCGCAGCGATCATCCACTCGACGGGCCGTTTGTAGCGGCTCAGCCGCTTCGCGACGAACGTGCTGAGGTCGTCTACGTCAACAGTCGCGCCGGCGGCGGGCAGCACCACAGCAACGACTCGCTCCCCCAGTCGGGTGTCGGGCACTCCGAAGACTGCCGCTTCGGCAACCGATGGGTGGGCCGTGATGACATGTTCGACCTCGGCGGGGTAGACATTTTCGCCTCCACGGATGATCACATCTCGAATCCTCCCGCGAAACGTCACGATGCCGTGGTCATCCATCGAACAGAGATCACCGGTGTGCATCCAACCGGCGTCATCGGTCGCAGGCTCAAGGGCACCGTCGTCCCTCAGGTAACCAGACATCGTGAGCGGGCCGCGGACACACAATTCGCCAACCATCCCTGTTGCCAGAAGTGAACCGTTGGGGTCGCAGATGTAGTAATCGCGGCCCGGCACACAGTGTCCAAGCGTCCGAAGTCGCAGTTCAATCGGGTCCGAGGGCGCGCTCGTCACCATGCCAGGGGCCTCACTTTGGCCATAACTCACCACGAACTTCACATTTAGACGACGCTCCATCTCCTCGATAAGCCCGGAGTCGACCGCTGTTGCACCAGTCATCACGATGCGCACGGACGCGAAGTCAGATGGCGAGACATCCGGCAGGGCGAGTATGTCGGCCAGCATGGTGGGCACTGATCCTATCGCCGCCGGCGCGAATTCACGGATCGCGCGCAAGGCACTGACGCTATCGAAGCGCTCGATGATTACGTACGTGCCAGCGACAGCCGAGGCCAACAGCAGACCAGTCACGCTGCCGCCGACATGATGCAAGGGCAGTGGATTCAGGAAAATGTCACCGGGCTGGAGCCCAACTGCATCGACAAACAGCCGCGCCGTATTCAGCACCGCTTGATGTGACAGGACAGCGGCCTTGGGTAGCCCGGTGGTGCCCGATGTGAACTGCACAAGAAACTCATCCGCCCCGGTACGCCCGCCGACGTACGATGTGGACTTCCACGACGCCGCGTCGTAGTCAGCGATGTCGTGCACCACCGGGCGGACTGAAATCGTCTCGGCGACGCGCCCGATCCTTTGTAGCACCTCGCGATCGCCGAAGCGCTTCGAAGCCAAGACGAGTCCCGCCCGCGAGAGCGAAAGCATGTGGGCAACTTCAGCGTCAGCTGATGACGGGCTGATTGGGACGACGGTCATTCGCGCGATCGCGCATCCGAACATCGCGACGATCCAGTCGACCGAATTCGGCGCGACGATAGCGGTCCGCGCACGCCGTGGATTCAGTTCAAGGAAGGTAGCGGCGGCCGCGCAGGCACGCGAATGCACCTCGGCCCATGACATGGTATGGGGACCTGTCTCGTCGAGCCAGCGCAATGCCGGATCCTGGCCGCAGTCGCGGGCTAGGCGAGCGAGTGCCTGATCAATGGTTTCCTCGGACAGGGCGACCGAGTCGGTGGCACGCACGTACGACTGGCCAGGCTGTGGGAGCGCGCCGAGGGCAGGCCCTTTGGCGGCGCCTGCCGTCGTGGCCTCAGTCATTTGTCAGCTGCTTCTGCGTGGATTCCCAACCGCTCATGGCAAGGCCCACCGTAGCGAAGATTCGATAGGTCAAAGGATTCTTGGCAATCGTTGACAGGCGACCTCATTCGAGTGAGTATATAGCGATCACTAACTAATGGCGACGTTACGGTGAGGGCAGGCGCGCAGTGACCGATCTAACGCAACAGGCCGCCAACGGCGACTACCTCGTTACGGGCAGCAATTCCGACAACGGCCGGGTGCGCGACGACTTCGTGCCGAAGGAACCCTATTACGAGAAGAACTTCGTCGACCTGGAGAAGCAACGGTTGTGGCCGCAGGTGTGGCAGGTTGCCTGCCGCGAGGAGGAGATTCCGAACGCGGGCGACTACGTGAGCTACGAGATCGGCGACGAGTCGATCGTCGTCATCCGAATCGATGAGGGGACGGTTCGGGCCTACTACAACGTATGCCAGCACCGAGGCCGTCGCCTCACCGAGGGATGCGGGAATGCCAAACACTTCTACTGCCGGTTTCATGGCTGGCGGTGGAACCTGGACGGCAGCCCGCGTGAGGTCCTCGACCGTGCCGACTACGGGGATAGCCTTCAGGATCAAGACATTCGACTGAAGACAGTCCACGTCGAGACATGGGGCGGGTTTGTGTTCGTCACGATGGAAAGGTCCCCCGAGCCGTTGCGGGATTACCTGTCACCGGTACCGGAAATCTTTGACGGTTTCGAGTTCGAAAAATTGCGGTATCGCTGGTACAAAACGGTTGTTCTACCGTGCAATTGGAAAACGGTGCTAGAGGCGTTCAACGAGGGCTATCACGTCTCAGCGACGCATCCTCAGCTGTTGCGCTTCGCCGATGACTGGACGGTCGGCGAAGCGTTCGGCAAGCACGGGATGTTCACCTACCCCCCGGACAATAGACCGCTGGGTTTCCCGTCGCGCCGGTTGGGTGGCGAAGTGCCGAAGGATCTGCGCCACGGGCTCTTCGGATTTCTCGAGCTCATGGAGCGAGACCTTCGAGCCATCTACACCACCCGCGATTACGAGGCCGCCAAGCGGTTGTTGACCGATGTTCCCGCCGACGAGGAACCGATGACCGTCATGATGAAGCTGATGACCTTTCAGCGCGAGGCAGCGCTGGAAAGCGGCGCCGGGTGGCCGGACGGCTTAACCTTCGAGAACATTGTTCGCGCTGGAATGGACTGGCATATATTCCCGAATCTCATCGTGTTGCCCTATATGGACGGGGCCCTATGGTATCGGGCGCGTCCCAACGGCGATGACCCTGATTCGTGTGTGTTCGATGTCTGGTCACTGGCTCGCTATCGCCCGGGTGGTGAGCCGCCACTGGAGCGACAGTTCTTCAGAGATTGGCGCGAGCACGATGATTGGGGCGGAATTCTGCCTCAGGACTTCCAGAATCTCGGTGAGGTCCAACGGGGAATGAAGTCACGAGGTTTTGTGGGCGCCCGGACGAATCCAGTGCAGGAAAAACCTATCTCGAACTTCCACCGTGTTCTTCACGAGTATCTCGGGATACCGACATATCCCACCGGGCGAAGAGCAAACCGTCGGTGAGGAATCTATGTGGTAATCCCCCAGTTCGACCACACTCGTCTGAGCGCAACCCGACGCTCCGGGCGGTCGTTCAAGATCAGGCGATCCTTGCCCTCCGCCTGACAGCTTCGGAGGCACGCGTAGTTCCGTTGCGGAACTGGCATCTGGTGATGAACGCTAGGATGAATCTGAGATTCCCTGCAGGGTGTAGGCGGTGAGTTCATCCACGAGCCGTCGCTCGCTGAGTCTTGGGCCGCCCGCGAAGAGAACATCCGCATGAATGACGGTCGACAACACCATGCCAAAAGTAAGTCTCACCGTCGTTGCGGCATCCCGGCTTGGAATGCCATATTCGCGCGTGGCCTCCCGAACTATGTTTTCCAGACGCGCGAACAACTCATTGAGCCGTAAGGCCGTGCTCGGATGGTGCGCCTTCGCTGACAGTAAGGCGACTAGCAGTGCGCGATTTTCTTCGAAGAAGGCGTAGAGCATCGCGATGTACTCGCGAGCAATATCCTCGACCGACTCGCCGCGGGCACCGCGTTCTGACCAGCGGACGGCGTACTGGTCAATGAACTGTTCGAAGGTATCGAGAACCGCCCCGTCGAAGAGTCCCGCTTTGGTGCCGAAATAGCGGAATATTAGGACCTCGGCCACCCCGGCTCGAATCGCTATGTCCTTCGTCGATGTCCCCGCGTAACCCTTTTCGGCAAAGGCTTCACGCGCGGCCGTGGCCAACAGTTCACGCACTTCGGCGCCCGATCGGCGGTGGCGGACCGGGCGCGTCGATGGCGTGCTAGCCAATTCGCCTCCATGTGGCGTCAGTGGCACCGAGGCGCCAGCCATATCCGACTATCAGGTCGACCTCGCAGTTCGTCAACCATTCACCTGCTCGTCCGACTCCCAACCTCTAGACCTACCCATCACAGCGGAGGCAAGGATCTGATGCCGGAGACCGTCGAACACCATGTCACCCGGTCTCTGTCTCGGATTGCGCCCCTTCCAGCATGTAGCCGCATAACTGGTCGACCACCTGCTCACGCGTTTGATCCGCATGTGACGGTGATGGGAACAGCATGTCGGCGTGCAATGCAGCTGACATAACCAGTCCGAAGCTCAGCCGGGTGGTGAGCGCGGGGTTCCTCATGGGTAAGCCGAACACTATCGTCGCTTCGAACGTCCGTTTCTGCAATCGCGCGAACAACTCATCGAGGCGCGAAGCGACCGCAGGGCGATGAGCTCTGGCCGCCAATAGCGCATCGAAGAGTTGGCGATTCTGCTCGAAGAATCTGTAAAGTAAGTCCACATATTCACGCACCCTGTCCTCTAACGGCTGCTCAGCCACTTGGCGGTGCTCCTCCCACTTGGAGAGGTATGCATCAACGAACTGCTGGAACGGGGCAAGCACAGCCTCCTCGAAAAGCCCGTCCTTATTTCCGAAGTGGCGAAACAACAAAACCTCTGCGACTTTTGCCCGACGCGATATCTCCTTGGTCGACGCCCCGGCGTAGCCGCGTTCAGCGAAAACCTCTAGGCCTGCCTGGAGCAACCGCGCCCGTACTTCGTCGCCCGTTCGCCGGACGCGCTTTGCATTGCGATGCCGCTCGAGGCTCATGCCGCAATCACCAACCCGCCAGCCCCGAGCGGGGCACCCGGAGAGCGGACACCATCCCGCACCAGCGTTCGAAGGTCCACGCCACCCAATCTAGACATACCGGGGATTCTTCGATTGGCGGGGAAACCCCGGTCGGTCCTAGTCTGGCGATACGCGCGGCCGATCCACAGTTAGCCTGTGTTGACCGTCGACGAAGTCAGTCGGTGTGCAGCGCAAGCCCCTGTGCGTTGAAGAAGAACCCGCCTGCAGTGATCAACGCCCGCCGCGCATTCGGCACTTGGCGCTCCCCTGCCAACCCCTGCAGCTGATGAACTGCCTCACGAATGTGCCCTGATGCTTGAGTCGCCCCCTCCGAGAGCGATCCGCCGTGGGGGTTGACGGGAATCTTGCCATTGATCAGCACTCGGCCCTCGGCCGCGTCCCAGTGCTGACGTAGGAAATTGCCCGCCTCTCCCGGTTTACACCAGCCGACATTCTCCATCCAGTTCAAAGTGATCGGGGTGAAGCCGTCGTAGGGAAAGTAGACGTCGATGTCGTCAATCCAGAAGTCACTTTTCGCTTTCAGGGTGTTCACCACGACGTGCTGGCCATTGTGCCTCAGGCTCAGGGTCTGGTCCTCCTCGTTGGGCGCGACCTGCCCGAGTACGGCAGCATTAATTAGCACCGCCGGCAATGCCAGATCACGGGCACGTTCGGTGGTGGTGACAATGAAAGCGTCACCACCGTCGACGGCAGGATCCATATCGTAGAGACACAACGGCTCGCGAATCAGCCTCGCCCCGAGGTACTCATCCATCGTGAGCGGATCACGCATCGCCGCAGCGGGATTGCGCGCCGCGTTAGCACGAGCGTTGAGGGCGACAAGCCCGAAATCCTCACGCGGCACATCGTATTCGTAAATGTACCGAGAAGCCCAGCCGGTGTATCCGACGGCACCCGCCATCGTCTCGGGACCCGGTTTCGGATCGCCGAGTCCCGAAGTCGCGATGCGCCGAAACGGATCCTTCCATGCCCCGCCGCTGTTCCACATCGCGCGATAAGCCGCGTGATAAACCAGTACGGTTTCGCACAGGCCGGAATAGACGGCGGCGGCGGCGGTGGCGACATGGTCGACAAGGGGAATCATCGGATTTCCCGACCACGTGAGCCGCGGCAGGCCCAGCACCGATTGCAGTTCATTAGCCGATGGCCAACTGCCACATAGGCCATCGATCTCGTCCTTGGTCAGGCCACAAGCCCGAATGACCTCGATGGCGGCTTGTGCCGCCAGTGACGTCTGGCTGCGACCCGAATTCGCGGCCACAAAACCGGTCGTAGCCGCGCCCGCAATCGCGACGTGATCCTTCATCGAGTTAATGGGCTTTCCGCTCATGATCCGGTGTCGCTCAACTCGAAGACAGGCATCGGCGACCCATGACGGTCGATCCACGCTAGGTTCACGCGCGCACCGATTCGGATCGCGTCGTTGGGCGCACCGACGACCGTGGAGGTGAACCGTAGACCGCGTTGCTCGTCCAACTCGATCGTCACGACCGGGTAGGGCGTCGAATAGTCCACACCCGGCGCGGGTGAGCCCTGGTGAAGGAATATCGCCATGAAGATCTCTCCGCCCCCGACAACGGGAGTCGACCGCAGGTCAGACGACCAGCAATCCGGGCACACCGGCTTGGGCGGCGCATGCCACCGCCCGCAGTCTTGGCAGCGATTAATCAGGAGCTCTCGGCGCAAGCGCCCGCGGTAGTGCTCCGCATTGTCATGCGTGACGGGCTCGCCGGGGAAACGCTCGACCAATTCGTCGTCACTGATCACCATCGATAGAACTCCTCTTCGGTCCACCGCACAAAATGTCGGCTTGACAACCTTACGCTGTAACGTCTGAGCAGCTTGGTGGCGTGTGCCAGAGAAGCTTCGGCGCACGTGTGCCCAGATTCAGGACGTCGACGAGTCAGCGGCCGCCAGCAGCGGCGCCACCCGGTTGCAGATGGTTTCGATGTTGCGTATCACCGGCTTCTCGTCCATTCCGCCGATTGACGCCCACAAGAACACCGTCTTCACGGGGGCATCGCCGATCGACGCGCGAACACGCTCGGCGACGAATTCCGGTGTGCTATAAAGAAATGAGCCCAACGGCCCTGCTGGGCCTTCCTTATTCATAATGCGGTTCAGGTCGACCGGCTTGGGTACGTCCCGTCCCGTCCCTTCGACACTGTGGCGGCGGTAGGTGTCGAACTGGTGACTGAGATGCTCGGACACCATGGGCCAATCTCGCTCCGGATCGTCGCTGACCCAGCCTTGGATAGCACCGCCCATCACACCAGCGCTGACGGGGTGGCCGCCTTCGATGAGGCCGGCGCGGTACTCCTCCCACAACGCGCCGTCGGCCGATAGGAGCCGCTCTCCCAGCAAGCCGGCGCGCCGGGCGCCCTGCGGGCCCTGGTATCCCATCCAGATAGGGAGCTGAGGTTGTACCGGTGCCGGTGTCACCCCGCCGGGCGCCCATAGCTCACGCAACCTGCGTGCTGTGTCGTCGGTGCGCGCGAAGCGGTTCTTCAGATTCGTGTCGAAGAGGTCGAATTCAGGTACGCGGTAGCCTGCTCCGAGACCCAGATCGAGACGCCCGCCAGATCTTAGATCCACGCAGGCGGACTGCTCGGCGATCTCCACGGGATGGTGCAGTGGGGTGATCACGATCCCGATACCGAGGCGGATCCGCGTTGTCCTGGCCGCGACGGCGGCGGCAAACGTGAGCGGATTGGACATGTAGTCGTCGTCGAAGAGGTGGTGTTCGGTGAACCAGGCCGATGCGGCGCCCAATCGCTCGGCTTCCTCGCACGCCTCGATTGTGAATCGGTACAGATACGCGGGGTCCTTGCGCCACCGCGCCGGATTACGAAGGTCGAAGTAAACGCCGACGTCGATGGACCTGGAATGTTGCGGCACGTGCGGTCCGTCGGCTGGCGCTTCGACCACGAGGCTACCGGCGTCGCGACTCGCAGACGAGCCCTGGGCAAATTCCGTCACATCAACCCTTCCATGCAGCCTCCGTCATAAAACGTGGATAGTGAAACAGCATTCATAGCTGGTTGCCCGATGTCGTCCGAAGAGAGTTAACAAATGCATCCTAACGCACAACTATACGGTGTATAGATACGGTGTACCATTCAGGAGCCACGATGGGGCGCAACGGGATCCGCCCCACGGAGTTGCCAATCACCCGAAGCGGAATCGACAGGCGAGCCGACAGCCATGTTCTGCAAACGTACGCCTTGGCGCCCGCTTGAGCACCAGCGAGTAAGTTCGTCGAGATCGGTGAATCAGCTATATTATTCATTCCAAATGTGATCGCTGGCGCGGCGGCAATGGAGCATTACCACGGGAAGGACCTCGATGGGCACCACAGCGGAGATGGCTATCGTTGGCGTTGGCCTGTATCGATTCGGCCACTACCCCGATCGGTCGGCGCTGGAGATGGGCGGCTTGCTTGCCAATAGTGAGCCGGTAGGCGCATCAGGCCTGCGGCAGTTCCATGAGCTTGTGCAAAAATTGCGCGGCGCAGCCTGACACCGCCATGTGCGAACAACCGAAGGTCGGACTGTCTCAGTTCTACAGCACACCCGGCCGCGGTGCAGTGGTGATCCCATCGCGTTGACGGCACGTGTCGATTCACTCCCGTGAAGGCCCAAGGCGTGATGTCGGCCCGGTAGCCCAACTAGCACACGGGTCACGACGACACCATCAGCCCTGCAACCTCAGCCAAGTAGGAGAATAAAATCTATGCGCCGCAATATCTTCGCCCCGATTCACGACCAGTTCCGCCAGACCGCACGAGCTTACTTCGACAACGAATGCGCGCCCAACGCCGACAAGTGGGAGCGCGAGGGTAAGGCCAGTCGGGAGGCCTGGCGCGCAGCTGGAAAACACGGTCTGATCGGTTGGGCGCTGCCAGAGGAGTACGGCGGGCTCGGCATCACCGACTACCGGTTCAACCAGATCCTGTCGGAGGAGTTCTTCGCTTCCGGCACCGCCGGCATCGGTCTTGGCGTGCAGAACGACATCCTGGTGCCGTACCTGAACGACCTGACTACCGAGGAACAGAAGAAGCGGTGGCTGCCTCAGTTCATTTCGGGTGAGTACATCGGCTCAATTGCAATGTCGGAACCAGCGGCCGGATCCGACCTCGCCGGCATCAAGACTACCGCCCGCGACGACGGCGACGCTTGGATCGTTAACGGGCAGAAGACGTTCATCAGCAATGGGTTGTTGTCGTCCCTCATCCTGACGGCGGTCAAAACAGATCCCGCGGCGGGTCGCAAGGGCATCAGCCTGTTGATGATCGAGGAAGGTATGTCCGGGTTCACCCGGGGACGCAAGCTGGACAAGATCGGCCAACACTCAGCCGACACGGCCGAGCTGTTCTTCGAAGACGTCCGGGTGCCCAAGGAAAACCTGGTCGGTGACCTCAATCGCGGCTTCTATCATCTGGTATCGCACCTGGCCACCGAACGGCTAGGGGTGGCGTGTTACGCACTGCCGATGGCGCGGCGCGCGCTCGACCTGACAAAGGTCTATGCGATGGAGCGCACCGCATTCGGCCAGCCGATCGGCACCTTCCAGGTGAACCGGCACTTCTTGGCCGAGATGCAGACCAAACTCGACAGCGCTCAGTGCTATCTCGATCAGTGCGTGCTGTCGGCCAACGACGGAACCCTCACCGATGAGGACGCGGCCGGATTGAAGTGGTGGACGTCCGAAGTGCAGTGGGAAATTATCGACCGCTGCCTCCAATTGCATGGCGGCTACGGATATATCAACGAATACGAAATCGCACGCCTGTGGCGCGATTCGCGTGTCCAGCGACTCTACGCCGGCACCACGGAGATCATGAAGGACCTCATGGGACGCGCGATGGGATTTTGATCTGACCGGACCACCTTCCGCACCTGTGAAAACGGAGTACCACCATGAAGCCAACGCCAATCCAATTCCGTGGCACCGCAGGCATTATCCGCGGCGATCACTGGTCAGCATCCAGCCACACAACGAAGGGGCTGATACTTCTCCTCCATGGCGGCGGCCAGACCCGACACTCATGGCGCAGGTCTGAGGGTCGCGTCGTGACGGGGTTCGTCATCGCCGACGGTGGGTGGGGTCGCGCCGTGAGGGCACGCGATGAGGCGCTGACGCGGTTCTCCCATCTCATCTATCCGTCGATGCCTGTGCACCAGGGTCTGGTGCGGGAGACCGTCTCCGGCACCACGTTCGCAGAGGACTAAGACATGTGGGACCCCCGGTAATGGCGCGGTTTTCGTCGGACAGGAAACCAACCCCGCCAGCTATGCTGAGCCGGCGAATCGTTATGCCCCACATCCCGGTGCGCGCCGTCGCCGGGCTCGATGATCCGGTCGCGATCGACGGTCGGGTGGTCGGGCACATGGCAGTTTCCAGCGCGATGCGTGATTCGCGGGGAGCGCTGATCCCCGGGGCTTTGGCGATACTCGCCGACTGGGGTCTGGGCGTGGCGGTGATCGACAGTGACCACCCTGCAATGCTCACCACGCACTTGCACCTCGAACTGACGGGACCGGTTCCGGGTCATCTGACTATGTTGAGGTGCAGCGCCGGGTTGCGCCGCATCCGAGGAACATTCGGTCTCGCGGAGTCGACCATTACAGACGAGAACGACAACGTGCTCGGATATGCGACGTTGGGGGCGATGTTGGTCTCCGCCCAGGACCAATCGATTACCACTCACATCAGCTCATCACCGGTTCCTGAATTCGAAGACGTCGACGCGCTGCTTCAGACGCGGGTGAGGCGCACAACTGCAGATGGTGCCGACGTGAGCTTCGGTGCGTCGACGGACCTGGCGAACGCATATAAAATCATCCACGGCGGGATAGGTGCGATGATGGGCGGACGGGCGATCGACCTCGCGCTTGGCACCGGTGGATCAACCGACCTCTGCTTAGCCGACCTTCGCGCGGTGTTTCTCCGGGGCATTCCGGTGTCGAGTGGCGAGATCGACTGCCGCGTCATCGTGCTGCACCGCGGCCGACGCCTCGCCGTCGCACGCGCCGAACTACTCGGTCCCGACGGGAGGGTGGCCATCACTGTCGATGCGACGTACACAGCCGGATGACGGCCTGATGAACATCTGATTCATCGCGCTAATGCGTTGGTAGGATCGCCAAATGTCACGGCGGCCCGCCTCAGCCCTCGTTTTGGACAACGGATTCCAGTTCATGGCGGCACACCCGAGCTCGGCGGCGAAGTCCGTTGAATTGGTTGGGCTAATCGTTGCCCAACTTGGAGCGCGGACGGCAGCGGCACGTTGCGAAGGAGTGACCGGTGAGCGACTTCAACTACATCGTCGTGGGCGCGTGTTGGCGGGTTGTGTACTGGCCAATCGGCTCAACGTCGACCCCCAATCGCGTCTGCTGATCGAAGCGGATGGCAACCTTTGGTGCGCGCATACCGAAGGGGCTCGGTAAGCTCGTCGACCATCCACACTGGCGTGGCACTTCCCGGTACGGCCGGTCGGCTCTTCTCGGCTCGTTGAGCAGTGGACGCGCGGCCTGTTGCTGGGTGGGTCCAGTTCGATTATCGAAATGGAGGACAACCGCGGCAACGCGGTTGTCCTCCACGCCATCGCCGCCCTCGGTAGGCCCGGGTGGGGCTGGGCGGAGATGCTGCCGATCTTCCTGCAGCTGGAGAACCACGAACTCGCGGCCGGCGGCGCCGACAACTGGCGTTGCATACAAAACCTCAGTTGTCCCGAATTCTGGTCACCTCGCTGTGTCCACGTTCACCGCGTCCTGCCCCGACAGCGCGGACGTACGAGCCGCCAGCATGTGCTCGGCTGCCAGCCAGCCGAAGACGAACGAGACACCGATGCTGGCTCCCGCACCCGGATAGCTGCGTCCGACCACCGGTGCGGTGCAATTACCAGTCGCGTACAACCCCACGATCGGGTCTCCGTCCCGCCGAAGCACACGGGCGTGCTCGTCGGTCAGCATCCCTCCGCACGTCCCCACGTCGCCGGGATAGACACGGACGGCGTAGAACGGCGGCTTGTCCACCGGACCCACGCACGGGTTCGGTTTTGTGCGCGGATCGCCGTAGTAGCGGTCGTAAGCCCGTTCCCCCTTGCCGAAATCGGGATCCTTTCCCGTAGTCGCGGACGCGTTGAAACGTTCCAGCGTATGTTCCAGCGCCTCGGCGGGTAATCCGCACCGTGTCGCGAGCACAGCGATATTGTCGGCCGCGAGCATGTAGCCACTCGCCAGCCACTTGCGTGGCGTGTGTCCGCGGATCGGGTTGAAGCCCCACATGTAACGGCGGCGATGCCGGCTGTCCATGATCCACCAGCTGGGCACCGCCTGCCCCGAGCGGTGTCGCTCGAACATCGCCCGACCGACCTCCATGTAGGAGCAGGCCTCGTTCACGTATCGCTGACCTGTGCCGTCGACCAGGACGCCGTGCGGTTTCGACCGTTCGTACATCAGGAACAGCGGATCGTCGGCGGGCGGTGGCAACGTCACCGGCATCCACCACGCTTCGTCCATGAGATCGGTTGCGGCACCATGACGGATCGCAGCCTCTAGCACCTCACCGGTATCGCCCGGGTTGGCCGCGGTCCATTTCGTCGACGCGGGTTGCTTACCGTACTGGGACCGCATCGCCGCATTGTGCGAGAAGCCTCCGGAGTTGAGCAGCACACCCGCACGTGCCCGGATTCGCAGCCGCCTGCCGTCGCGTTCGACAAGAACCCCCAGCACCGCGCCGTCATCGACGATCAGATCGACCATCGGGGTGTTTGTCCATACCGGGATGTCGTGGCGCAACGCGGCCAGCAGCATCCAGCCCTGCAATGCCGCACCCGAGCCGCGCATGGTGCGCTTTGTGGCCAACGCGCGGAGCGCGCGCCCGGCGACGTTCGCGATGGTCCGCACCGATCCGACGGTGCGTCCGCCGAGAGTCGCCGCCGCGACCTCGCCGGTGAACATCGGGATCGGTGGAATTCTCTCTGGCACTCGCAGTTTCGATTCCCAAGGTCCTAATAGCCCGGTGTCGAAGAGATCGGTCTCAATGGACCGGCCCCGTTGCTTTCCGCCTGGCCGCTCGTCGTAGTAGTCCGGGTACCCCTCGCAGTGCCGGAATGGAATTCCCTTTCGCTTCAGAAACGCGATCATCGGCTCAATCCCGTCCAGAAACGACTCCCGCCGTTGCGACGAAGTGGCAGGACCCTCGTCACCTACGACCGAGGCAAAGTAGCGTCGGGCGTCCTCGCGGCAGTCCTCGACGCCGACGCGGCGCGACACGGGATTGTCAGGTAACCACAGAACCCCACCCGACATTGCGGTCGACCCTCCGACGACGGCGGCTTTCTCCACGACAAGTGCCTGGCATCCGGCGTCGGCCACGGCCAAAGCCGCACACATCGACCCCCCGCCGCTGCCGACTATGACGCAGTCGGTGATGACATCCCACTGCTGGTCGCCGATGGTCATTGGGCCGTGATCTCCGCTATCAACGTCCCTGCCGGATAGTTTTCCTCAACCACTCCGATCAGCTTGACGACACCCGACACCGGAGAGGTGATCTCCTGGTCGACCTTGTCAGTGGCCGCGACGTACAGCGGTTCTCCGGCGGCGATCGTCTGTCCGTCCTCGACAAGCCACGCTGACAGAGTCGCCGCCTCGACCGCCATACCCAATTTAGGAATCTTGATCTTATAAACAAATGGCATGTCTTACAGCACCTTTCGTACTGCGGCCTCGATACGGTCGTCGCTGTACAGGAATGCCTGCTCCAGGGGCCGACTGAAGGGCACCGGACAGTTGCGTGATCCCACACGGGCCACTGGCGCACGCAGATCGCCGTGCAACTCCTCGGAGATGACTGCCGAGATGCCTGCGCCCACGCTGAACTGCTCGACCGCTTCATGTACGATCACCGCCCGACCGGTCTTGGCGACCGAACGCAACACTGTTTCGGAGTCGAACGGCGAAACAGTGCGCAAGTCAATGACTTCGACGCCGATTCTCTCCGCAGCCAGCCTGTCGGCAAGCGCCAGCGCCTGTGCGACCGGGCGACCGTAGGTGATGACCGAGACATCGGCCCCCGCGCGCGCGATCCTTGCGGTGCCCAGTGGAATGCGAAAACCGGGTTCCGGAGCAGTCCCCTTGTCCCAATACGTCGGCATGCACTCGAGAAAGATGCAAGGGTCATCGTCGAAGATGCAGGAGAGCAGCAAGCCCTTGACTTCCGCCGGTGTCGACCCTGTGACGACCTTGAGACCCGGGACATGAGCGAACCACGCCTCGGGCATATCGGAATGCTGTCCGCCCGAACCCATTCCGGCGCCGCTCATCGTCCTGATAGTCAGTGGTACGCCCGTCTGTCCGCCCGACATGAACCTGATCTTGGCGGCGTGGTTGACGATCTGGTCCATCGCCACCGACAGGAAGTTGGCCAGCATGATCTCGGCCACTGGTCGCATGCCCGCGATCGCCGCACCGACGGCGGCACCGGCTATAGCCTGCTCGCTGATCGGCGTGCTACGGACCCGCTGATCGCCGTACTTGGTCGACAACCCCGCGGTCACCTTGGCGACACCGCCGCCCTCCCGGTCGGCGACATCCTCGCCAAGGATAAACACCGAATCGTCTGCCGCAAGCGCCTCGTCCATGGCCATGTTGGACGCCTGGGCGAAGGTGATTTCGGCGCTGCTCATACCAGAATCTCCTGCGCGTAGACGTCGCGGCCGAGTTCGGCTTCACAGGGGTATTCGCTGCCGCGGGCGAATTCAATCGCATCATCGATGAGGCGGCCGTTCTCCGCATCGATCGCGTCGAGCACTTCCTCGGTGGCGCAACCTCGATCGACGAGTCTTGCTCGCAACGCCGGAACCGGATCGGCGGCGAGTCGCAGCGCATACTCATCCTGCGGGATGTAGCCTCCGTCGTCACCGAAGAAGTGACCCATGAAGCGGAATGTCTTGGCCTCCAACAGAGTCGGGCCACCACCGGCGCGGGCGCGCGCGGTGGCCTCTGCCGCGACGGCGAACATCGTGTCCGGGTCGTTGCCGTCCACGATCACGCCGGGTATCCCGTAAGCGTCCGCCCGGTCAGCCACGTTGGCGCAGCTGGTGCCGTTGGCGAAGCGCGTGTGCTCTGCGTATTCATTGTTCTGACAGAGGAAGATGACGGGCAGTTTCCACAGTGCGGCGAGATTCAGTGCCTCGTGGAAGGCTCCGATGTTGCTTGCGCCGTCGCCGAAGTTGCTGACTACAACGCGGGACTCCCCACGCAGCTGTGCCGCCAACGCCAAACCGTTGGCGATTGGCAGACCGCTGCCCACGACGCCGGTCGTGAGCATGACACCCGACTGAGGATAGGTAACGTGCATGGGGCCGCCCTTGCCCTTACAGGCACCGTCGACCTTGCCGAAGAACTCGGCGATGAGCGGCCGAAGCGGAACACCCTTGGCGATCTGATCGTGGATTCCCCTGTAGATGGTGACAACGTAGTCCTCTGGTCGTAGCGACTGCGCCGTCGCTGCGGCGACGATCTCCTGACCACGCGGCGAGTAATACGAAAGCGCCAGTTCGCCGGACATCAACAGTCCGCGGATCTTCTCATCGGTCATCTTGATTAATGACGCCATGCGGTAGATGTCCGCCAGCTGCTGCGATGTTGGACTCGTCATGACCGGGCCTCCCCGACGTCAACGCCCGTTCCCAAGTACTGCTTCACTGCGCGGTGCACTTTAGACATCGATTGCTCCTGAATGGTGTTCGCGTGTTGATCCGTTGAATTCCCCGTGACCACGTCCGCCGCGGGTTTGACGTCTCCTGGCGGCAGGCGAGCCGCAAGACGTTCGGCCACAGGCGCTCCTGCGCCGCGAGCAGCAAAGCAGACTGGCAGTAGGCCCGTTTGGAGACGAAGTCGGTGTGACACCGCCGGGGTGCGACGCCGCGATTGGCGCCGAACGCGAAAACCTGACTGGGGCTTCTGATACGTCAGTCATGGGCCCGCCCTCCATGCGCGCTACACCGCACTTCTAGTCAGTGGACACTATACAGCTGAGTTCTGAAGAGGTGAAGCAAACATCTATCTATTTCTTTCGTGCGACGGGCAACCGCGCCACTTCATGCCGGCGATACCCGAAAGGACAGCCGTCGTGTTTGCCGCGAGCCTGCGTTCATCACTCGGACCCGTCCGAGGCGGATTCGCGCTCAGGAGGCGCGAATGCGGATCGGCGCCATGCCCCGCAATGCAATTCGATGGGTGACTGGGCGCTGCCACGCCTGATGCCCGACCTGCGGACATTGATCACCGGCCGCGGTAGGGCGATTCATCGACGGCCTAGCTGAAACCTGGGAGGTGTACGCGTACTCCACGCGAGCAGATCGGCTTGCGCGAGACTGCAAATCTCAGGTCACCGCTCCGTGCTGACGGTGCGATTGGCCTTTGCGACGGCCCTCTCTGAGGTGATCCATTCATCGCGCGCCACCGCCAGCGCCACGGGGTCCGGCACCCTACCCGATTGCAGTCACGCTCAGAACTCAAACTCGACGGTCGTGCCAAGTTCGGTTTGCTTGCCGACGGTTCCTTTGATACCCGTGCCGACATCGGTGAATCGCATAGCGCGATCGGAAGCCGTCGACACTACGAATTCTCCCTCCGCGGTGCGTATTTCCCACTCGCCGGTGTTCACGACCGCGCCCACACCAGGGACACCAACAGCCAGGGCAGGGCCCAGCGGCACTAGCGGCTGCGCCGAAAAGCCCAGGTTTGGGGTCTCAGCGAGCGCATCGTGACGCGCCCAGATAATCTCGACATCGCTCAACAGGTCCGCGGTGTCGATCTCGAGCCCGCGCAACCCCTGGAGCGTCTCCGCGCACAGACCGAAATAAGCACGCGGACGCAGACTCCCGACGAAATGGGCGACGCGACGCGCATCCCACGAGAACTGCTCGGCCAGCGCGACGACCACGCCGATGCGTTTTAGCCCGGCAATGAGGGGAGTGAACCAAGGCCCTTCCCAATTCGGCAGGGTAATCTGCGCCAGGTCGCCCTTCTTTAGACCGGCTTCGCGCAGGAGTGCAGTCATCCACTCGATATCACGATCGACTTCATCCCATCCGATCTCGAAGTCGCGGAACTCGGTGCCGACCCGACACGAACCGATGCCATAGAGGCTGGCACGCGGAACCGTCACCGACGCCGCTGCCATGGTCGCTCTGCTCATAACTTGCCTCCCGCGCTTTCGTTCATTCCTTGACCACCCTGAGGAACTTCGCCACACTCGTCGAGTGCTTCATCAGCTCGTCAACGGCCATCAGCTCGGCTTCCACCTCGACATCGAGGGCGTTCTTGAGCGTGAGCACCGCGCGGCTATGCAGTTCGTCGATGTCGGCCGTGCGTTCGGGCGCATATCCGATCCGGATGCGCAGAGCACCCATTTCATCGGCGTACTTGACGATCTGGAAGATCGCGTCTGCACATTCGGGTAACGACTCTATGGGCGCCCAAATATCTGACAGGACAAAAGTCTTACCACCGATCCGGATCTGGTCACCAGCCCGGCCCATGACCCAGATTCGTGTATGGGTACAGCCACTGATGGCCGGCTCGCGGCTGACGCGTACGAGATCTTCGGAGCGGAATCGGATATAGGGGGCGGCGTCGTTGTCGAGGTCTGTCGCGATGAGTTCACCCGTCTCGCGCTCGCCCACCGGTACGCCTGTCACCGGATCAACGATCTCGGCCAGCACGGTATCTTCCTGCAGGAAGTAGCCATCGCGTTCATTGCCCTCCCATGCGCCACCTGTGTCACCTGCGCTTGTCCACGTCACCAAGTGCACCCCCCACTCGTCGCGGACCTTGCGAGCGAGAGTGGCGCTCAGCGGCTGGCCTGCGAACGAGGCGCCTTTGAGTGATGAAAGCATGTCGCGAATGTCGTACTTCGCCTCGAGCGCCTCAAACTCCATGACGATCGGCATGAACAACTGAAGGTATGCGACCTGATGACGGTTGACGGCGTTCAGGACCCGCTCGCCCTCACCGATCCAGGTGTCGATGTACACCGGCACTAGGCCAAGCAGGCGGTAGTAATCGTCCCAGAACCCACGAAACGCCCCCGGCGCGACCAGCACGCGATCACCTGGCCGCAGCCCGAGCTGCCACAGCGCGCGGGTGGACGTCATGGGCAGCGGCGGTGCCGCATCCCAGATCTCGGGAAGGAATTCGGGCAACGACGTGGTGCCGGAAGTCGAGGTGATGGAGGACAGCTCCGCTCGATCCACGCATAGGATCCCGGCGAAGGGATCACCCGTGCGTTCGCGATACCCCCTGAGATCAGCTTTGCTGAACGTGGGGATCTTGGCGAAGAAGTCGTTTAGGGATCGGATGTCGCTCGGTTGCACGCCAGCGCCGCCCCAATGTTCGCGATAGAAACCGGACCGCTCCCACACATACGGCACAAGTTCGAGGATGCGCCGCTCCTGCCACGCATGGATCTCCTCGCGGCTTGCCGTCTCGATCCCGGGCTCATAGAAGTAGCGGCCCATGTCGTCGCCCGGGAACGACGCGTTGAACGGTGCCAGCGGGCTCTCGGTCGGACTCGCCACGATTCTCCTCGAGTTCGGCGTTAGTAATCAAGGTGCGCTGCTATCGCTGTAGCACCGACAGTACATCGTAACGTGATTGCGGACACGTTCTATACTGGTAGATAGTTTTATACATTAAGGCCGCGTCCCGGGCCCTCGCCCCGCCCAGTCGCAGGAGTGGAGACCAATGCCAAGCATGACTCTCCCCGTCGGCTGCGGCCTTCGCTGTGAGGGCATGAGGCGGCGGTCGTTCTGGCGATTCGATAGGGGCACGGATGGATTTCGATGAGGTCGCGACCACCACACGGGCGGTACGCAAACGGCTCGATCTACATCGTGCCGTCGAGCCGGCTGTGCTCCATGAGTGCCTTCAGATCGCCCTGCAAGCTCCGACCGGAACGAACATCCAACTCTGGCGGTTCATAGTCGTGAACGACCCTGAAAAGCGGCGCGAGATCGCGAAATACTACCGCGAGGGTTGGCGCTCCGAGTACGAAAGCATTGACTCATTCGTTGACGGCCTGCCAACCGAGAGACAGGACCAACAACGCCGCGTGTACTCGTCTGCCGATTACCTGGCCGACCATCTGGCTGAGGTCCCCGTGTTGGTCATCGCGTGCCTGAAGGGTCGTTTGCAGCCCGGCGCTCCCATCTCGCAGTGGTCGGGGTACTTGGGCTCGGTGATCCCGGCGATCTGGTCACTTCAGCTGGCGTTGCGCAGCCGCGGCCTGGGATCCGTGTTCACCACTGTGCATCTGAAGTACGAGAACGAAGTCGCAGCACTACTCGACATACCCGACAATGTCGCCCAAGTCGCACTCTTGCCAGTCGCATACACCAAGGGCACATTCGCCCGCGCAAAGAACCGATCACCCAAGAAGGTGACTTCGTGGAATTCTTGGGGAAACCAACCGCCTTCAGATTTCTCCTGAGTTACCAGCGCGCACACTGGCCGCACGCACGAGGATCCCCATCGAGCTCCGGAGATGGACTGTCGCCGGTTCCCGTTGAGTGGGGCTCGGCTGCGCATGTAGGAACCGCTGGTCGCGTTGGCCACCTCGCCGGTGATATTGCCCCCTTGCGGCCCAGCCAAGGACGCGATCGCCTCGCGACATCATCAGAAAGTGTCCATCGGTCGGTTAGCTTCCGGCCTCGAAAGCAATTCGGGATGGTCGTCAATCAATTTGGCGCCCCGAACCATTCCCATCGCGACGGTGGGCGGATACCGCGAGGCCCGCCCTCATGCGCGAGGCTACCTGTCAGCGTGTTGAGAGCACTTGCGACGTGCAGTGGCTTGTCCAATACCAGGACCCGCTGACGCCGTGACGAGCGCAACAGCGCCACCGAACTCGTTGCTCACACAGGTCTCCGTCATCCCCGGCCCAGGTGGTTGGCAAAAGCAGTCCACGTTGTCAACGACACCTGGGCGACCTCCTTTTGGAACGTGCCCACCACCGCCGCGCTTGTCGTGAGCAGGCGATCGTCATCCAGTCAGGAGCTCAAGTCCGTTGTCGCGCAGGAAGTGCTTACGCGCGGCGTCGCCCAATCCTTCTACCAGGTTGAACATTTCGCCCGGTTCACGCAGGCCTTCGGCATGGGGCCAGTCCGATCCCATCACAAGCGCGTCGGTTCCACCGAGTTGACTGGCGATGGCGACCGTATCGTCTTCAGGGTACGGAACAACACGAACGTGCTTCTTGAAGATCGCACTCGGACGCTCCGTCAACGGACCGCCCAGCCATTTGCCCAGCCGTGCCATCCCCCGACTCTTATCCATATGCCGGACAAAGTGTGGCACCCAAGCGGCACCGTACTCGCTGACCAACACCCGAATGTTGGGGAAGCGACCGAACAGGTTGTCAAAGATGAGTGCAGACAACGTATCGGTTATCGGCCGCTCGCCATACGTGTTCTGCCACTGCCACGCGGAGAACTGGAAAGGCGGGCCAACTTGCCAACCCCAATGCGAGGCCACATTCTCTTGATAGTGAAACTCGGTGATGTGGTAGCAGACAACGGCTTTCGCCTCGTTGATCCGGGACCAAAACGGATCGAAGTACGGGTCTCCCGGACTGCGGCCATACGCTGGGCCAGCGGGCAGAAGAATGAACTTCGCTCCCTGGTTAAGCACACGGTCTAGCTCGGCCACGGCCCTATCCAGGTCGCGCAGGGACAACACCGCCGTGGCGTACACGCTGTCCTTGTAGTGGAAGCCCCAATCCTCGTCGATCCACTTGTTGTAGGACGTGAGGTTGTCGTACAGCGGATCGATGCCGTCAAGGAACGCCTCGGCCATCAACGCCCAGCCGGGATAGAGAATCGTCTTCTCGATCTGCTGCTCAATGAGCTGGCGCAACCGCACATCCCTATCCAGGTACTCCGGCTGAATCGGCTCAAAAAACCGCTCCGCGTCAGAGGCGTTCCCTGATGCTCTCTGCCGGAGCATTTCGACGAGCGAGCCCGGGAGGTACGCCATATCGCTTTGCTCACGTTCCAAACCCGTGACAACCCGATCATTGGCCAACAACACCTGCTGACCGCTCGGAGTCTTGACCGGGTAGATCGAGGTGTCGAGCTTAGCCTTGGGCATGTGCCTTGTGAAGCAGTCATGCGGCTCGTAGAGATGTTGATCGTAATCAATTAACCTGTAAGGCAATTGGCCGATAGTGTTCTCGATCATGGTAGTCCTTCGATCTGGATGTAGCTGGTTGCTGGAGGGTGAAGCTTGGAGGCTGTGCGTTATCGCGAAAGTATCGATACTGCTGAAGCGCCCGGCGCGCCATAGAGATGCGTATAGCCGACCCTGGGATTGTTGGGAACCTGGCGCTCCCCGGCGCGACCCTGCAGCTGTAGCACGATCTCACGGATCTGCCGGAGACCCGATGCACCGACCGGTTCACCGTTGGCCATCAATCCGCCATCGGTATTGACTGGCAGACGCCCACCGATCTCAGTGACACCCTCGCTGATCCATTTCTCTTGCTCCCCGTCAACGCAGAACCCGTTCTCGGCCATATGGATCAGCTCCGAACCGGCGTCGGTGTCCTGTAGCTGCGCGACGTCGACATCGTCGGGCCCAATTCCCGCTTCGTCAAAGGCCGCCCGCGAGGCATAGACAGTCGGACTGTGGTCGGACTTCAGCGGCATCGACGGGCTCTGTACTTCGAACGCGCCGTCAGTCCGGGTTCGAAGTACCGACGACCTCACGAAAACTGGTGTATCCGTGTACTTCTTGGCGAGATCGCCGCGGCACACGACCACCGCGGCCGCCCCCTCATCGGGGCCGCAGTACATAAGCCGGGTGAGCGGATAGTTGACGACTTCGGAGGCCAGAATCTCTTCGGCCGACACCTGCTTACGCCGCCAAGCATCTGGATTGATCGCACCGTTAGCGAAGTTCTTGGCGGCGATACGCGCCAGGGACTCGACGGAGATGCCGTGTTCGTACATGTAGCGATTGATCTTGGTGCCAAAGAACTGCGTCGTCATGAACAGTCCGGTACGTCCATACCAGCTGGGCAGCCCGACTATTGATGGATCGGCGGCGAACGCGCCGCGCGGGTGCTTGTCCATGCCGATGGCCATGGCGATGTCGGCCTGCCCGTGACGCACTGCCTCGACAGCCATCTGCAGTGCCGTACCGCCGGTGGCGCATCCGTTGAACACCCCGCGAACCGGGATACCCGTCAGCCCGAGCCAGCCGACCACTGCATCCGGGCTGGCTACCTCGAAGCTACCCACGTATGCGCGCTGGACGCCCGACCATGGAATACCTGCATCACCAAGGGCTTGCTGGGCCGCCTCTGCCCCCATTTGTAAGCAGAGTTTGTCTCCGTACCGGCCGAACGGGTGCAGCCCGACCCCAATAATCGCGACGTCAGTCATTAGAGTTCCCTTCCACCGGGGCAAATGCGAATGTCAGGACCTCAGTGCCGTCCGAACGGGTGGTGTACGGAACGATTCGCAGTTCCATTTCCTGGCCAATGCGCAGCTGCGAAGGGTCAGACACCGTGAATCGGGACTGCACAAAAAGCTGTCCATCCAACTCGACGTAGCCGATTGCAAATGGCTGGAATGTGTCAGCAGTGTCGTTACCGTCGTAGGGTGGCGACGGCGGCCGGAACTCTTGGGTCGTAAACCCCCAGAGCTTTCCACGCCGATGCAGAAGGACGGTCGGGTCGCCCGGCCGCGCCGGAAACGAGACGACGCCGTCGCGCTCCGACCCAATAAGTTGCGGCTCATCCGAGGGCCAAGTGAAGAGACCCTCTGCCACGAGCTCAGTTTCAAACTCTGATGGCATCTCTGGTCAGACTCCCGCGGTTTTGGGGGTGAATTTGATCGGCAGGTGATTGGCCACACGCACCGAGACGTTGTCGAACCTGAGTTCCTTGGGGTCGGTGGTGAAATCGGGTGCGCGAGCGAGGAGTTCCTCGACTGCGATCCGGATCTCCAGTCGGGCCAAGTGCGATCCAAGGCACCTATGCGCACCGCTCGCGAACACAATGTGGTTCGTGCGGCCACGATCGAAGTCGACACGAAGAGGATCCTCGTGGAAGGTCGGATCGACGTTCGCCGCTGACCACAGCGTATGAATCGTCTCGCCGGCTTTCACGATGAGCCCGTCCCCGAGGTCGATGTCCTCACAGGGATACCGAAGCCCGGAGGGCACCGGAGACTCGTACCGCAAGATCTCCTCGGTCGCTGCGGGAATCAGCGAAGGATCAGCGACAAGTCGATCCCGCTCCTCGGGATGTTGTCCAAGCCAGGCGAATACGCACGACAGTGACGCTGTGACGGTATCCAGGCCCGCAAACATGAACAAGAAGAGGATCCGCAACAGAAGGTCATCTGTGACGGGTTCACCATCGACTTCCGTCCGGATCAAGTTGGAGATGACGTCGTTTCTACCTTCGAGATCCTGGCGACGCTCCGCGAGGAAAGTAACGAAGTACTGAAGCAGCTTGGTACCCGCCTCAAGCATGTTCACATTCATTTCCTCAAGGGTCTCCCCCTCCGGGTGGAGGACGCCGTCCTTGAACGAGATGAAAAAGTCAAGGTCCGACACCGGGGCGCCGACGAGGCGAAGGAACGTCAGTGACGGCAGTGGGACACAAAAGGCATCGTGCAGCTCGGCAAAGCCGTCTGCCGCGAACTGATCGAGGAGTTCGCCGGCCAGCGCGCGCACTGACTCGCCCAGCTCTGCCATTTTCTTGGGCGAGAACATGGGATCGAGTACACGACGCCACTTCCTGTGCTCTTCGCCGTCCACTTCCAGCGGAATCAACGGACTGCCGGTGGCGAACATGCGCTTCGGGGCAGCGCCCATTCCGAGGACGGCGGGATGGCGGTTGATCTTGACAATATCCTCGTGGCGATACAGCACGTGAACGCCATCCAGGTATTCGTGGCGGACGTCGCCGGCCTTCGCTGCGAAGTATTCTTGCGGCGAGGCCATGGACTTGACGTGGATCGTGATGGGCGACAACCGGGGATCATAGTCTTTGAATTGCGTCATCAGAACCTCGCTGACAGTCTCGAACCTACAGCCGGACAATTATGGTTTTTCAAGGTCACGGCCGCCTTTCGACGGCTGCTTCAGTAACACCTACGAACTCGACCATTACTCCCTGAGGGTCGCTGAAGAAGGATGCATCGATACCTTCCCTCGGGGTATCAGGCAGTGGCACCCACGCCGGGTCCGACGCCTCGATGTGGCTCGCGCGCGCTGCCTTCACCGCCGCCTCAATATCGTCAACTGCGAGCGCAATACGGAAAAGACCGCGAGCATTGGCGGTCCGTCCGGCATCGCGCTCAGATGACGATGTCGTCAGCTGAAGGGAGAAGTCAGCGCCGCCAGGCAGTCGCAACGCTTGAATCTCGACAGCCCGGCCGGGTCCTGCCGCGCTTTGCCACGTCGCGTTTCTGCGACCGCCTCTTGGCGTGAAGCCGATGGTCTCGTAGAACGCCACTGATCTTCCGATATCATGAGTGTTGATACGCGCGTAGGAGAACTCAGGAGCTTCCACTGTTGGATCGGCGACCAACTCAACGTGGACACCGTCCGGATCCACAACGGTCGCTGCCACCAGTTGCTCACCATCGTTCCCCAGCAAACGCCTTGTGCGGGGCGATGATTGGAACAATGGATGCGCGGTCGGAACCAGGAATCCAATCGCTGCGATGCCGAGCGCTTCGTGATCGACCGCACCATAATCGACGGTCGGCGGGGTAAGCCACTCAACGATCTCAAGGGCAAGCGCACGCCTGCCGCCTCTGTGGTCGAATGCAAAACGTGCGTTGACCTCGGTTGGGTGGTCGAAGCCCATTCCACGCGTGTTCTCGATGCGCGACAACGTCTTCATGCCAACTCGCAAGCCGAGCTGCGACGTATACCAGTTCACCGACGCATCGGGTAAAGCGGTGTTGAGGTTTACATGGAGAAAGCGGGTCGCCTGCACCGCAACTTGCGCGTTGATCACGAATCACTCCGTGGGATCACGCCGACATACAGCACAAGTCCGTTCACCAGGTTCCCTCGATCAACTTCAAGGCGTTCTCCCTGAGAACCAACTTGATCGTCTGCTCAGACTGATTCTTGAGCAGAGGCACGAAGTCAGCGGGCTCGGCGAGTCCTTCCGCATGCGGATAGTCGGATCCCAAAAGCACAGCCTCTGCACCGATTTCAGCGATCAACACGTCAAGGTCGTCTTCGGGGAACGGCGTGATCCGCACGTGTTCCTTGAAGATGTCACTCGGCCGACCGGCGACACGTCCGCCAAGCCACGGGCCATTGCGGCCCATCCCCTTCTTCTTGTCCATCGTGTGAAGGAGGTACGGAACCCATGCGGAGCCGTTCTCGATGCTCATCACGCGCAACCCCGGGAACCTGCCAAACAGGTTGTGGAAGATCAGTGCGGCGACGGTATCCATGATCGGTCGTTCGACCATGAAGTTGCACCACTGGAATGCGGATGCGCGGTAAGCACTGGGATTGGCCGCTTCACCCCACGCAGCGGAGAACAACTCATTGTAACCAGCCTCACCCACGTGGAAGATCACCGAAACCTTGGCTTCCTCCAAGCGCGCCCAGACAGGATCGAAGTCTGGGTGGGCCGGCGAACGTCCCGCAACGGGACCTGGCTTCATCGACACGAAGCGTGCGCCGTGAGCCAGCGCCTCGTCGACCTGACGCACGGCCTCGTCGACATCGAGCAGCGACACCATGGCCGGGCAGTAGATCCGGTCCTGATAGGCGAAACCCCACGTCTCCCGAATCCAGCGATTCAAGGCATCCAGGTTTGCGTAAGTGGCCGCGGGGTTGTCCTTCACAAAGTGTTCGACAGTGACGCCAAGGGTCGGCAACATGACCGATGCCTGCACCCCTTGGTTGTTCATAACAGCGATGCGAGCACCGCGGTTCTGCCAGGAGGGATGCATCGGAGTGAATGCTGAGCTTCCTTCGAAATCAGGGTGCCGCGGCCCGACATTTTCATCATTGTCCGGCGGAATTTCGCGGTACCGAGACCGCAACATCTCGGCGAGAGCCCCCGGCTTCACCTGAATGTCCTCGAATGGCTTCTCCAGGTAGGTGAATCGCCTCCCTGCGATGAAGTACTGCTCCTCGCCGTCAACATCCTCAGAGTGGAAGATTAAGTCCTTCGCACCTGGATCGGCATACGTACTGAAGCAATCTCGTGGCTCGTAAAAGTGATTGTCGGCGTCAACCATTGCGAACCCAAGGCTCGCCGGGTCGGCGAGGATGCTGTCATTCATGTGACGTTTTCCCTCTCGTCAAGACAAACTTGGGCCGCCGCCAAGCACCACACTGAGGGCTGGCTGATTTCTAGTATGTCACATCAGCTTTACTACGTACAGTAGATTTGGTGAGCTCGTGGTTGCAATGTTCGGAGCCCGCCGCACGATTGCGATCGGCCTAGGCCTGACACCGCACGACGACGCGTCCGCTCACATCCCCCGCAAGGATGGCGTCCAGAGCGCCATCGAGCTCTTCTAGCGCTATTTCAGGCGCGCTGATCGCGTCCAAGCGGGCGGGGCGTAGGTCCGTTGCGAGTCTGGCCCAGATATTGCGGCGCCGTTCGATGTCGAGTTGAACGGAGTCCATGCCCGCCAGCGTCACACCGCGCATGATGAAGGGAAACACCGTGGTGGGCAGGTTGAAGCCACCAGTCAGACCGCTCGCCAGAACGACACCACCCAGGTCCATCTCCGATAGCACATTGGCTAGGGTGGTGCCGCCGACACAATCCACAGCGCCCGCCCAACGTGGGCGACGCAGTGGCTTGTCGGCGTCGCGACCGAAGCGGTCTCGACCCAGCACTTCCACCGCTCCCAACTGACGTAGGAGAGCCTCGGAGCTGGCCTTTCCCGTCGTAGCGGTTACAGCGTATCCACGGTCCGCAAGGATGGCGACGGCGCAGCTTCCGACACCACCGCTCGCACCGGTGACGACCACGGGGCCAGAATCAGGCGTGATGCCATGTTCTTCCAGCGCCACAACCGATATCGCCGCGGTAAAGCCGGCCGTCCCGATCACCATCGCATCTCGCGGGCTTAGACCTTCCGGCAATGCGACGAGCCAATCAGCTGGAACCCTGGCTTGGCCTGCGTATCCCCCGTGACGAGCGGTGCCGATACCGTACCCGTGGGCCAAGACGAGGTCCCCCGCACGAAACCGATCGTCCGATGACTCGACCACTGCCCCGGCGAGGTCGATCCCGGGAATGAGCGGAGAGATAGCCGCCACCTGCCCATTCGGGATGGTCGCTAGGCCATCCTTGTAGTTGACGCTCGAATATTGGACATCGATCAGGACGCCATCAGCCGGCAAGTCGTCCGCCGTCAGGCGCTCCAGCCTGCGCAGAACCCGGCCGCCCTCACGTGTAGCTGTGAGAGCGGAGAACGATTTAGTCATGGTCAGAGTCACTCCTCGCCGAGATGGGGGTTCGCCGAAGCGCCCGTCCACTGGTTCCTGGGGCCGCAAACCTAGACGCGCTCCTGGCCCCGAAATCTCCGGGGCGAAGGAACACTAACATGCTAGTAACTGACTAGTATTACAGAATCCAATGCTTCAGTTCTCCACGAGCGAGTCGAACCGAGTTCCTGCCAGTTAGGAAGATTGATGCCGACCAAGAGCCTTGAGCGACAGCAGGACAACGGTTCCTGATGACCAAGTCCAGTGAGGAATCAAGGTCCAAGGGGCGGCGCCCCGCTCGCCTAATCGAGACGCTACCGCCTTCTGTTGTACGGAGACCCGGACGGCAGGTCCGGGCTGCCGTAGTGGCCTCCGACTACATCCGCACACTGATCTTCGACGGCATACTGCGCGCCGGTGACCAGCTCCCCATTGATCAAATCGCAGAGATCCTAGAGGTGAGTCGCCAACCGGTCCGCGACGCAGTCCTCGAGCTCGAACACGACGGATTAGTGGTAGCACAGGCTAAGAGCGGAACCTATGTGCAACCAGTGGATGCCGACCTCTTGCGCGAAGATGCCGAGCTCCACGGCCGCCTCCACGGCTATGCGCTCCGCCTCATAGTCGCGGCCAATTACAAGCCCGCGCTAGATCGCCTTCGAGCCGTTGACGAAGCTATGGCAAATGCCAACAGCCGCGACGACCTGGTGACGGCAGCGAACGATTACATGTACGTCCTCGACCAGGCTGGCCCCTATCGTCGACTTCGAGCTGTGCTGCACAGCATGAGCCGGTTCATTCCGCCGATGTATTTCGTCGAATCGGTCGAGGGCGCAGTGGAGTTGATCGAGGAGACGAGGACCAGGGTGTTGCAGGTGGCTTTCGGCCGCGGCCCGTATGCGGCGGACCGCGCAGGCGACGCGCAGACCGCGATGTGGCGACAGTGCGGCGAGCTGTTGATTGCGCATCTCGACGCCAAGGGAGTGCTGGCCGCCGATCCTGAGAAACTAATATGTTAGATTCCTGAAGTCTCTGCTTCTTCGTCTCGTCGGAGGCCTACATATGTCCCCCACTTTGCCAAGCGATCGTCAGCACTTCGATGTCGGAGAACGCAATTCGGAACAAACCGCATCGCCACTGCGCGGCAAGGTCGTAGCAATCACCGGGGGCAATGCGGGTATTGGATTGGCGCTGGCACGGGGTGTGGCGCAGGCCGGCGCGGACGTAGCGATCCTCGCGCGACGACCAGAGGCCAACGAACGCGCGTGTGCGGAACTCGAGAGTTTTGGCGTCTCTGCTGCGTCATGGCAATGCGATGTCGCACTCGAAGATGATGTCGTCAACGCCTTCCAAGCAGTTGCTGAACGATTTGGCCAACTCGACAGTGTGTTCGCCAACGCCGGCATCTTCGCCCGAGCTCGTTTGATCGACACAAGCCTCGCTGAGTGGCGCCGTGTGCAATCCATCAACCTCGACGGGGTATTCCTCACGCTCCGCGAAGGGGCTCGCCATATGGTCGCATTCGGGAACGGTGGCGCTCTGGTCGCCGTCGGTTCGACGTCCATGACATTCGGGGCTCCCCGTTCGCCGAGTTACGCGGCGGCGAAGGCTGGCCTCGTGGGCTTGGTCCGCTCGGCGGCGATCGATCTCGCGGCTGACCGAATCCGAGTCAATGCCTTGGTTCCCGGATGGTCTGATACCGACATGCTCGATATGGGCAAGCAAAACGAGCGGTTCGTCAACGCCACGATTGCGCGCACGCCCGCTGGACGCTGGGGAACCGCCGGCGACTTCGCGGCGCCCGCAGTCTTTCTCGCCGATCCGACGTTGATCTTCCACACCGGCGATGCTGTCGTGGTCGACGGCGGCTACTCGGTGTTCTGATCTCACGTCTCCAGCGTCTGATCGTTGATGTATCCAACCAAACTGCAGCACGAAAAGCCCCGTCAGCTACACAGAACGGCAGGCAATCGATGAACTACATGCCCGATGAAAGTGCAGAATCGCTTCGCGAGATCATTCATGCTTTCCTCGCCAAATTCTCTACCGAACAAGACGTTCGAAATCTGATGGGCACCAGCCCGGGATACGACGCGCCGGTCTGGCATCGCCTCTCGACAGAATTAGGTCTCACAGGACTCGCGATACCTGAGGAACACGGTGGAAGCGGTGCGGGTCCCGTGGAGGTGGGAATTGCATTTGAAGAGATGGGGCGGAAGCTCTTCTGTGCACCCTTCTTATCTACCGTTGGGCTGGTGGCCACGGCGATCGTCGAGTCCGGCAATTCCGAAGCCTGCAGGGATTTCCTACCTGCGATCGTGAGTGGCGATCGCACCGCCACTTTGGTTTGGGAGGGGCCGTCGCCCACCAAGTCTCAGTTGAGAATTCAGCACAAGGATGCCGGATGGACAGTGAGCGGTCGTGTCCCTGTCGCCGTCGAGGCAACCGCCGCGGATTTCGTACTGGTTGCGGGAGCTTCCGCTGATGGTCCTGTTGTCGGCGTCGTCGAGTCGACAGCGCCTGGCCTCGCTATCGAGTCACTGACGCCGCTCGATCAGACACGACCATTGGCTAGCGTGCAATTCAACGCGACGCCGGTGCGCCTCGTCTGCTCTGGTGACGACGCAATTCGATCGATGACCCGGACATACGACTTGGCGCTGCTCTACGTTGCGGCGGAGCAACTAGGTGCCTCCGCGCGGCAGCTGGAGTTGGCAGTCGAATATGCCAAAACCAGAACACAATTCGGCCGTGCAATTGGCTCATTCCAGGCGATCAAACACCGGTGCGCGGACATGCTGGTAGCCGTTGAGAGTGCGCGATCCGTTGTGTACCACGGACTGTGGATGGCCGCAAACTACGGCCCTGCGGACAGTAATCTGGTGTCGCAGTCAGCGAGTCTCGCGAAAGCTGTAGCCTCAGAGTGCTGCCGCATGGTTGCACTACAGACGCTCCAGATTCATGGCGGCATCGGGTTCACATGGGAGCACTCGGCCCACCTTTACGTAAAGCGGGCCAAGTCGACCCAGCTGCTGTTCGGCTCGCCCTCGTATCACCGTGCGCGGCTCGCAGGGCTGCTCGGTATTGGACATCCTGACCAGACGGAGCGGTCCATCGGAGCCGGCGATGGACAGACCCCGGTCATGGAGGATCAAACACAGGACCACACGGACACCGAAGCGCTCGCCCAGGCCGTCGCCGACTTCCTCGGCAAGTATCCCGTCCCCCACCCGGATGACCGCATGGGCGATCGGAAGATGCGTGAGGCCCGATTCGACGCCGGTTTGGCCCTCGTCAGCCTGCCGGAGGGACTAGGAGGTCGTAGCCTCGACCCGACCATGCAGCAGGTCGTCGATAACGCGTTTGCAGCGGCCGGCGCCGACGACCACGAGGGCCGCAATACCATCGGATTGGGAATGGCCCTCCCCACGATTGCAGAGCACGGAACAGCGGAACAGAAAGCCCGCTACCTGCGTCCCTGCTTCTCCGGAGAAGAGATTTGGTGTCAGCTCTTTTCCGAGCCCGGTGCCGGATCTGACCTGGCTTCCCTCTCCACAAGGGCAGTGCTCAACGGTGACGCGTACGTCGTCAACGGCCAGAAGGTCTGGACATCGTTGGGTCACGTCGCCTCCTGGGCGATCTTGTTGGCGCGCACTGACGTTGCAGCACCGAAGCACAGGGGTCTGACCTATTTTCTGGTCGACATGCGGTCGCCGGGCGTCGAGGTCCGACCGCTACGGCAGATCACCGGAGAAGCCGAGTTCAACGAGGTCTACCTCACCGACGTACGCATTCCAGTCGCGAACGTTCTTGGTCGGGTCAACGACGGGTGGCGGGTTGCCATGACAACTCTCGCCAATGAGCGAGTGGCGCTCGGCGCGCGAATCGTCGAACGAGGCACCGGCCCGATCAGGCAGCTTCTGGACATCTACGGCTCAGCTCTGGCCAGAGAGGATGTCGGCGAGGAAGCGCTGGATAGGGTGATGCTCCTGTGGTCCCGCGCCGAAGCGGCGCGACTCACCAACATTCGCGCCAGTCGACCGCGCGACCAGGGTCCGGGGCCTGAGGGTTCTATCGCCAAGTTGCAAATGGCTGAGCTCAATCAGGCAATTTACGAGTGCTGTGTCGACCTCTGCGGATCTGACGGGCTGCAGATCGATGGATACGACTATGTGGCCCCGGAGTACGCGACGCCACAGGGTCGGGGTGATGTTCGCAAGGTGTGGTTGCGGTCTTTGGCCAACTCAATCGAGGGTGGAACCTCGGAGATCATGCGCAACATCCTCGGCGAGCGAATTCTCGGGCTGCCGCCTGAACCACGGCTGGACAAGAACACCGCGTGGATCGATTCCAATCGCAGCTGAGATTCGATTCGGTCACCCGACGCGGCCACCAATGCGACCCCCGGCACACTCATTCCGACGGAGATCGAACTGCGTCATACATCCGTCACGGCAGCTGCCCGCAGTTCGGGCTCGGCGAATATCAACTGAAGTCTGAGGCACTCCGGGCGACACGCTACTTGGACCCTCATCGAAGCAGAACTTCGCGATCGGAAAGGATGCCGGATGGACCTATCGGGCGTCGGCATATGGAGTACCCATCTGCGGTACGGCAATCCCGGCAAAGCTGCCGAAGCTGCCGCGGAGTTGGAGGATCTAGGCTTCACCGCCCTGTGGATTCCCGATATCGGTGGCGGTCCGATCCTCGACACAGCCGAACAGTTGTTGGCCTCAACCACGAAGGTCACAATCGCCACGGGAATCCTGAATCTGTGGCTGAATGACGCCGCCGATACGGCTGCTCGGTATGCGTCGGCAACCGAGGCTTATGGTGAAAGGCTCCTGCTCGGAATCGGCTGCAGCCACGCGCCCATCGTTGATGCCAAAGCGGCTGTCCGCTACAGCAAGCCGCTGAGTGCAACCAAGGCATTCCTCGACGCCATCGACGACGCACCACGACCCGTGCCCATAGAGAACCGGTTGCTCGCGGCGCTCGGCCCCAAGATGCTCGAACTGGCGGCCACCCGTGCCCGCGGCGCCCATCCCTACCTCGCCACCCCCGAGCACAGCGGCCAGGCCCGACAGACGCTCGGAGAAGGGCCTTTGCTGGCCCCCGAGCAGACGGTCATCTTTGCCAACGACCGAGCGCAGGCGCGGGCCATCGGCGCGGAGTGGCTGCGTACGTATGTCGTGCTCCCCAATTACGCCAACAACCTGGTGCGCTCCGGCTTCAGCGAGAACGACTTGTCGGAGATCAGCGACCGGTTGTTCGACGCTACCATCGCGTGGGGCGACGAAGATGCGATTGTGCAGCGGGTGAAAGACCATCGCTCAGCCGGAGCAGACCACGTCTGCATCCAGGTTCTGACCGCCGACCAACGCGAGTTCCCCCGCGAGCAATGGCGCCGCTTGGCCGCGGCGTTCGCGTAGGGTTCGCCATCCTACGGCCGCTCGCCCGCCGTGTCCGAGGATTGACACGAAGCTAAACGCTGAGCCCACCTCGGCCGGTGACCCATATGGGTTGATCTCGCTTCAGGTCGGCACGAAGGTCGGGCTTGCGAATCTTCCCGGCCGGTGTGCGCGGAAAGTCACCTCGGATTTCGCGAATGTCCTCTGGCCACTTGTATTTCGCGACTCCCAATTGAGCGAGATGAGCACGCAGTTGCTCAACGGTCGGCATGGCTAGACCCGGGGCGGTCCGAATGACAGCCACCGCTCGTTCTCCGGTTCGAGGGTGCGGCTCCGCAACGATCGCGACCTCAGCCACGTTCGGCATGGAGATCATCACTGATTCGATTTCCGCGGCGCTGATGTTCATTCCAGCACGAATGACAATGTCCTTCTTGCGGTCGAGGATCTGCAGATATCCGTCGTCGTCGAGAACGCCTATGTCGCCGGTACGAAACCAGCCATCCAGGAAGGCGTCAGCGTTGAGCGCGGGGTTTGTGTACCCACTGAAGAGTTCGGGCCCACGGCTCAACACCTCGCCCGGCCGTCCATGCGGCTGACCTGTGCCTGCATCGGTCACGATACGAACCTCAACGCCCGCGCAAAGGCGTCCGTCGGTGCGAATGCGCCGCGCAAGCGGATCCCTCGGCGTGCACATGGAGATCGTGATGTGCTCGGTGCATCCGTAAGCGCGGACTGCCACAATTCCGAGCTCTGATGCCCTCAATATGAGTTCAGGTGGCACCGAGGCGCCGCCAAGGAAACTCAGGTCGATCAATGACCGATGGCTGTCCGTACAAGACGGGTGGTCGAGAAGCGACGACAGGAACAACGGTACTCCGCTACCAGCCGAGACACGTTCCTCTTCCATGATTTTCAGGACATCACTGGCATCCCAGTAGTCGAGCAGGTGGATGTCATGCCCCGCGAATGCCGGCGCCAAAACCGACAAGAGCATCCCGGTGACGTGCGCAATCGGGGACGTACTGGCAAGCGGTCGCTTGCGGAACGCGGTAAACGGCCCGATATGCGAACTGACTTCGGCGCACAGCGCCCGATGGCTCAGAATGACGCCCTTCGGCTTATCGGTTGACCCCGACGTCCAGCCGATTACCGCAGGTGCCGCGGCATCGACCGCGGCGATCCCTACCTCGGCTGGTCCCGATGTCAGCGCTGTGAACGGCACGACGCCTGCGGGGCATGACGAGTCACCCACTGCTACAACGCTCTCCAGCGCAGGACTCCGGCCGCAAAGCTCGCCAAGTGTCTCGAAGTCGAACGGTGCATCACGCCAGTTCGTGACAAAGAGCGCCTTCGCCCGAGATTCGCGTACCACCAGTGAAAGGTCGCGGCACCCGGCGGAGGCGGCGATCGGTACGAGGACTGCTCCCAACATCGCCAACCCGTAGAACGCTGCGGCGGCCTCGACACTATTGGGTAGCTGGAAGGCAACTGCGTCACCGGGTCGGATGCCTCGGCGCTTGAGCCCGCCGGAGATGAGTCGTCCTAGGCTGGCGACATCGTTGAGCTTGCCCGACCATGGGCGCGTGCGCGAGTGCAATCGAAATGTGCTCGCGGCGGATCGCTCTAGGCTCTCCGCAACGAGAGTGGGCAGGGTCTTGCCGTCCCACCAGCCTTCGGACCGATAACGTGCAGCCAGGTCCGGATCTACATCAATAGTGGGCCAATCCATAACGCTCCCTAGAGGCTTGCAGTCGTCCGAGCGCAGACGTACACGGAGCCAGGCAAGGTGGCAGCGCATCTGTCACAGGCGTTCGCATCGAAGTCGTAGAGATTCCCTAAGATCTTCCCCGGCCTCACACCTACGCAATTAACCCGCGGCCGTCGGCGCGCCGACCAGATTACTTGAGGCCCTTCGGAGTACGCCGTCGTCATTCCCCGCTCCTGGTCGTGTCCGATGATGCGAACACGGTCGATCTCCCGCGACCCTTTGCGCAAAGGCACTCTGCTCTGCCTTACAGTGTAAGGCGCATCGCTTATTGGAGCTCGGTGCACTTCAGACGGAAGACGACAAATGACCGGAACCTCAGGCTGACATGCGCGAAGAGGCCGAGGAGCCCCGATGGACTTGAACTTGCGGGGCCACCGCGCACTCGTCACCGGAAGCAACTCGGGTGTCGCCGGGCGGACGCATACCCGAATTCGGCGAGCTGGCGCACCTTCTGGAACGTCAACGACTGTGTCAGCGTGCACCACGGTAACTGTCCTGAGATTGCATTGGCGTCCGCCCGGCGACACCCGAGTTGCTTCCGGTGACGAGTGCGCGGTGGCCCCGCAAGTTCAAGTCCATCGGGGCT